>DBGGTD010000094.1:0-4279 GCA_051162585.1 Elainellaceae cyanobacterium | reverse complement strand
GTATGTTACCCGTGTCTATTTGGTGTTAGAGCTGACGGGGCAAGAAATTCTCTACAAAGCTCGCACGACCGATTGGGCCGAGCGACATTTCCATGACGGACAAAGTGTTTTGCTGAGGTGGTCAGTAGAGGATTGTGTGTTTCTGCCGCACTAATGTTCTGTTGGTTTCCTCATCGTGTTGTTTTTTATAGGTTTAATTAAGGTCATTATGTCTAATATTTCTCGTCGTCAACTGATTCGTACTGGTTTAGCGGCTGGGGCTGCGATCGCCGCAGCTCGGTGCTCTCCTAGCGGAACCCCAAACAATCCCGCTCAAGGGCCAGAGGTCAACACCAATCAAATCAAAGATGTCACCCTGCGGTTTATCGGGACTGGGGTGTCTCAGATTAACGAAATTCGAGACAAAGCTCAGGAAGATTTGGGCTTCAAGCTCGAAATGCGCGCACTTAGCACCGATGAAAATAACCAGATTGCTATTACTCAACCGGGTCAGTATGACGTGTTTGACGGTGAATACTTTAGCTTGCCGCTCGTCGTCCCGTCGGGCAACTTGCAGGCAGTCGATGTCAGCAAAATCAGAGACTTCGACAAAATTGTCAGCATGTTTACCACGGGCAAGTTTAACGGCATGCCCGTTGAAGCCTCTCAGGGGACTTATCCTTACAGGGTGATGTATCTGCCGGATCAAAATTCCACCGAGTTTGCCACCGAGCCGACCGACTGGGCGACGCTGATCCCCTTCCAATACAACGCAGATACGCTGGGCTACCGCCCTGATTTGGTTGGCCGCACGATTGAGAGCTGGGCAGAACTGTTTGACCCGGAATTTCGGGGCAAAACGTCGATTCTTGACATTCCCTCCATCGGCATTATGGATGCGGCAATGGTCGCGGAAGCAGCCGGGCTGATGACCTTTGGCGACAAAGGCAACATGACCCAGGCAGAAATTGACCAGATTA
This sequence comes from Elainellaceae cyanobacterium, assembly GCA_051162585.1. GTDB lineage: Bacteria > Cyanobacteriota > Cyanobacteriia > CAZCXK01 > CAZCXK01 > DBGGTD01. The sequence continues at coordinate 3,320 of DBGGTD010000094.1, read as the reverse complement.
CCGAAATCTTGAAAGAACAGAAGCGAAATGGGCAGTTCCGGGCTTTCTGGAAGACGTTTGACGAGTCGGTGAACTTGATGTCGTCAGGAGAGGTAGTGCTGCAGTCGATGTGGTCACCAGCGGTAACAGCGGTGAAGTCTCAAGGAATTGAGTGCGTCTATGCTCCGCTGAAAGAAGGCTATCGCGGCTGGGGCGGCGGCATTGGTCTATCCAAAAATCTTTCAGGAATCGAACTAGACGCCGCTTACGAATACATCAACTGGATGCTTGATGGCTGGGTGGGTGCATTCCTCGGACGGCAAGGCTATTACAGCGCCATCCCCGAAAATGCGCAGAAATTTATGTCTCAAGCAGAATGGGAATTTTGGTATGAGGGCAAACCCGCCTCGGAAGATATGGTAGACCCCTTCGGCAAGACTCTGGAAAAAGCAGGCGCAGTTCGAGATGGGGGCTCGTTTGAAGAGCGCATGGGAAATGTCGTGGTCTGGAATTCCACCATGGATGAGCAAGTTTACCTTGTTCAGAAATGGAACGAATTCATCGCGTCGTAGAGGTGCAAAGTTTCGTAGGGGCATCCGGTTGCATACTCGAAGCAGCCCACTCCCGTAGGTTGGGTTATAGCTTATTTCTGCGTAGCAGTACAGCGTGAAATCGCACAATATTATGGGTTTCGTTGGGTTATGCTAACGCTCTAGCGAAGCCATGCCCGAAGGGCTATACCCAACCTATGGGAGCTACAGGAGTTGTTTGAGTCTAACCTCCGTCCGCACATCGATTGAGAGAACTCGCTGATGACCATTGACCTTTGAATTGCTTTTGTTCTGGCGGCTAGCGTCCTGATCGCTATTCCCGGCCCTATTAATTTTATGGTGATGGCAGTCGGTCTGCGCAGCGGCATCCGCCCCGCATTTACTACCATCCTGGGTGTCATACCAGGCATTATTGTTTCGATGACGCTCTCATTTATTGGGCTAGGAGCTATCCTAGCGACGTCGGCTGAGCTATTTACGCTAATCAAATGGGCGGGGGCACTCTACTTGATCTATCTCGGCATCATGCAGTGGCGGTCAGAACCTCGTATCGAGCCGCTCGATGCGGCGATCGCTGACCCACAGAGCTTAGGTATTATGACTCAAGCCTTTACCGCAGCCCTGTTAAACCCCAAAGCTGTCATCTTTTTTGCGACATTTATGCCGCAATTTATTTCTCCTAGTGCTCCTGTGTTGCCGCAGATGTTAATTTTGGGAGCAACGTTTATCGTTATTGGATTTCCGATTCATTTTGCCTATGCAGTCATGGCAGGAGGCTTCCGTGAAACAATTCGGAACGTTTCGCTTCTCCGTGCTCTCAATCGGATAGGAGGAAGTATTTTAATCGGTGCAGGAGTAATGACCGCATCGCTGAAGCGGACGTAGATCGACAAGCGTTTTGTCCACCTACGTAATGCGTTAGTCCTGAGAAGTTCCGGTTCCTGATCAGTTGAGTTGAGATAAGGTTTCCGATGTCTAAAAGCTTAAAACTGTTACAGCCGTACGTGTTAGCGACGCCGCAAACCCTGATATTCCTACTGTTTCTGATCTTCCCCATCATCATGATTGGGATTGTCAGCTTTTGGCAGTTCAACGGCTATGCGATGGTGCCTGCCTTTACGCTAGACAACTACATCAATATCTTTACGTCCGATGTTTCGCTAAAGACCTACCTTAATACCTTCAAATATGTGGCACTGGTGTGGTTTTGCTGTTTGGCGATCGCCTTTCCAGTAGCCTATTTCCTATCCTTTCACATCCAAAATTCTAAGCTGCAAGTCATTCTGTTTCTCGTCTGCACCGTCCCCTTCTGGACATCCAACATCATCCGCATGATTTCCTGGATTCCACTGTTGGGCAAAGAAGGACTGGTGAACCAACTGCTAATGGGGATAGGCATCGTGCAGCAACCCGTCGAATGGTTGCTCTATTCCGACTTTGCAATCGTCTTGGGCATGGTGCATCTGTTCAACTTCTTTATGATTGCCCCCATCTTCAACAGCCTCATGCGAATCGATCGCGACTTAATCACTGCGGCTCAAGACATGGGCGCATCGGGGTTTCAGGTCTTACGAGAAATCATTTTGCCCCTAGCCGCACCCGGCATAGCGATCGGTTCTATCTTTGTGGTGACGCTGGTGATGGGTGAATTTGTCACGGTTCGCCTCATGGGAGGAGGCCAATCTGCCTCAGTAGGCAAACTGATTCAAACTCAAATCGGCAGTTTGCAATATCCCCTTGCCGCCGCGAATGCAGTTGTGTTGCTACTCGTAACGCTGATTTTGGTCATGGCAATTCTGCGAGTCGTCGATATTCGTAAAGAACTCTAACTGTAGGAACGCGAGCACTTAAAACCTCAACCAGCATGCCCTTACTGGATATACATCGAATCGGGCCAAATCCATTGAGGAATCTGTTCATTAAACAGCGTTTGCATAAATTCTGGCTGTTCAACAAATATTACTGCCGCAAGCACACCACCTAAAAATCCAAACAAATGGCCTTCCCAAGACACCCCTTCTTCTGCCTTCCCTGGTAATAAAGAGCGAATTTGCCGTCCATAGCCGACTGCAACTAGCAATGCAAAAAGATACGCGACGAGGCTTCCGGCTAATACTCCAAATGTTAATAAGAATCCCCGATATCCATACGTTACGCCACTTGCTCCAAAGTGGCAGGTAAAGCTCTTCGCAAACAGCCAAATGCTGATTCCGTCCACTAACGCGATGATGATAGTGACAATGATAAAATTCTCAACGCCAATCTGGATAAGAATCAGCCATCCTAAGACAATAAATGCCCACGTATTGCCGAAAAGATGGTCTTTATTATCGTCCCCATTAGCGTCCCAGCCATGTAGAAATGGAGAAACGATAATTCCGATCAAACCACTAGCTCTACGAGGATGAATCCCAAGAGAGCATGATAAATTACCTCGAAAAACTGCCCAGTTTAATAGATGAACCGCCCATGCAAAGATAATCAAATTTCTGAGAGTTCTAATATGAGACTTCCAGTCCAAGTCAATAACGATTGAAACACTAATCATCAATGCGACGGTAAGGATAGCAATTAAAAGCCCCTCAAGCTGGTCAACATGATTGGGTTCTGTTCGTTCAATGAACCGATATAAAAGCCCAGCACCGACGACGATTCCACCCAGAATAATAATGAATTGGAGTGTCTCATCCATATCGATAGGATTAGAGGAATCGCAAGACTCTAGATTTCAGCGACAGCGCGTTCGATAAGACGACGTGCCAGCGTTTGAACACCGGTATGCTCATAATA
>DBGGTD010000093.1:0-2123 GCA_051162585.1 Elainellaceae cyanobacterium | reverse complement strand
AATCGTTTCGATCACAGTTCCTTCATCTTCTGTTTTCAATCCTAGAATCCACACCTGTGCATTATCATTGAGCAGCTTGGCTTCAATGGAAGGATCTGTTTGTGTATCTCCTTCCATATTCAGTTGTCGTGCCCAAACATTCTGACTCCTGAACGTTGAAGGTTGAAGAAGGCTGTCATTAATGAATACATCCCCAGGACTTGCAGTCGAAGGAATATATCTTGAACCTAACAAGTTATTGAGCACTAACGTGCGATCGCTCGCATGCTCAATTGCCAAATCACCTTTAACTTCGAGACGTTCAATAACCACAACTGGTTCAGATCCATCAAGCACCTGAATTTCACCAGTGCCGTTTGCATCTACTAATGCCTCGGTGCCCAGGAAACGTTTGACATTGCCTCCCAACTCTAACGTGCCATTGAGATCCCATGTGCCACGAGGCAAGTAGATGGTGGTTGCACCAGAGTCAATTGCGGACTGAATTGAAGGAGTATCATCAATGCCATCATTAGGAAGTCCGCTATCACCGATAATATGATGATGGGGACCGTCCCAGTTACTCAAATCACTTTCCCAAGAAACCTCAGGAGATTCTTGAATGGGAAGCTGGAGCATTTGGTCAGGAGATGGAAATAGCTCAAATGGTCCACCCGATCGAGATTCTCCTGATCCATTACCCAAATATTCGTCAATATAACCAATTGGGAGATCAGGATTGCCACGACCATAGGTAATCACGCTATCAACTGCTAGCTTATATCCAGTCGTCCTCGTGTTGCCGATGTACATTGACTTCTGATTAATGATGGCAGGTAATGAAGAGGCAATACCTGTCCCTCTTAGAGTTGAGTCAATGAGAACGAACCCTGCCTCGCCATCATTACGAATTGCCGGAACTTCATTAATACTCAGAAGATTGCGGGCGAATACCCGTTGCGAGTTCAGGTTTAACCAGCCATATGTGTTTTGATTGCGCAACGTAATATCTTCAAACGTCTGACTAGCCGTCGGCCAACGAGTCCAGATGCCGTAATCGAATCCATCAACATTGACTCCCTTGATTAACAGCGGTCCGATTTCGTCGGTATAGCTCATATCCAAACCGATATTACCCTGCCCATCCTCAGATACAATAGTGACGTCTTGCATCGTGCCTTGATTACTGGCATTGAATTGCACCCCAATTGCATTAGGGTGCTCTGATCCTATACTGATTGTCATGTTCCGCAGGGCATTGCGAAACCGCTGTGCTGGACTGGGACCAAAGTTGATGATTGCTTTGTCAAAACTAGAATCGACACTGTCCATCAAGCGCAAAACCGTGCCATCTTCACTTTGACCTTGAAAGACGTTACGCTTTTGGCTACCCGACAAGGTCAGCGTATCACTGATGTCATAAACACCGTTTGGGAAGTAAAGAATATGGTTACCAGTGGGATGCTCATTAAGGGCTTGCTGGATAGCCATCGTATCATCTTGACTATCATCTGGAATTGCTCCGTATGACGTAACATTAATCACGCCTGCATCATCGGGAAATACAATATTCATACTAGGCTGGGAGTTCTCGGACATTAACACCCTAGAACTCCCAGTGCTCATTGGCAGTCTTGCAAGTAGACCACTCCTATCAATAGCAAGGAAATTGACAATTTCGGTGGTGTGCCAAGTTTCGTTATCAAGGCTCTGATCCTCCTCAATCTTAATTCGAACGTTAAAGCCAATGATTGGTTTACAATCATAGTCGCATCGGTATCCTAAAACCCGACTTCTAGCAGAGCTTCACTTTCCAGTTGCCAAGTTTCAGGTTGTATCTGTACCAACTGACTAGCGATCGCTCACACCGAGATAGACTCACTTTTAATCATTTGCCTATCAACGCTATATACAACTTGAATCTTTCGATTAATTTGTCAGCATTAATAGCGAAAATGTTCGATCACCATAATAGGTGTAGAAAGTTTGAATTTGTGTATAAATAAAAGCTTGAAAAATACATGTTGTGTATAACTTATTTCCGAGCGACTCTATTCACTTGCGCATAGCGGAGAGAAATTGCCCCAAAAACGGCAGCCCTCCAATAGCAGGCAAGAAGTAGCGAGACGTGCAGAGTAGCCCCA
>DBGGTD010000092.1:0-12474 GCA_051162585.1 Elainellaceae cyanobacterium | reverse complement strand
GCTATGGAGTCAGTTAATTATGGTGCCTGAAACGGGCATTGTGATGACGCCAGAGGAGGGTGAAGTCATGAGTTACTTGATTCACTGGCGATCGCGCGAGTAGTAGAACGCGAATCTTTGAAAAAGTAGTTGTCTACATCAAGGTAGGGGCTTTGCATGCAAAGCCCTTACAAACCCATCGTGTAGGACACGTTGCCAAGCAAACGCACCGATCATCAGTAGATTCAAGGCATTGAGTGCGATCGCGCAAAATCCGCGCAGGTTTCGCCATGCCTTTGAGACGAAATTTATAGCGAAGTGATGGAGTATCCGATATCCAGTGGGCTAAGAAAAGGGGCGATCGGGCGGCAAGAAACTCGAAAACTTTGTTAAACACCATTTTGGACTCGATACACGGGTCGTTGATGACGAAAAAACAGTCAATTTCAGCGCGAAGGATGCTGAATCGAATTGAGTATCTTCAAAGATAAGTAATACTAATCTCTAAATCGTCATCGCATTAGCGTTACTCGATTACGACGATCCGTTACTCGATTGCGACGGTCTGTTATTCGATTGCGACGGTCTGTTATGCCAATTCGTCAGATGTAAGGACTTACGCAATTGCGCCCAGCGTGAGCGTGGGAACCTGCAAATAGGATCGCACGGCTTCCCGAACAATTCTGAGCTTGGTCTCGTACCCACTCACGCCAGTGGTGAACCAATGCATCTCAAGGCGAAGAAAGGCCCGAATGGCAAAGCCAATATGGTTGCGCTGTCGCCATCTGGGGCAACGATTTTGAAAACTCCGATCATCCCATAGCCTTAATTCCACCCTGGCGTGGGTCTTCGATCGAGCTTAAGTTGACATCAATGGACGCTAGATGCGCCCATTACAACTCTCAATCAAGCCCCTCTTTACTGACTAACTGACTCTATCTCATCCGGGTAGAAGCTATACATCACCTCGGTGCCCACCTCGTCTGTGTAGGTTGTTGAGGTATCAGGATCATAGAGATGAACGACAATTTCTTTGATGTCAGATTCGACCCTGTCAGACTCAATATTGGGAGCTTGAAGGGCTTCTGGATTGCTTTTTACAATGCCGACCACCACACCAAACTGGTATTCCGTTTCGTCTGGTTCGGGTTGAAACGAGTATTTGAGGCGCACAAGTTCGCCTATCTGCATTGCAAAGAATCCTGCGATCGCACCCTATAAAGCGCTGTTGCGCGTGGTCTGCAACAGCACCTCACCTTAAAATTTTCATCCACATAAACACTCTCCAATAAGCGCCCAAATAGCGCCTAAGACTGTTGCCCAATCCCAAGCTCTTTTTTGCTTTTCTTGAGCTGCTTCCAGAGTGATTTGAGTTGCCCAAACGACTCTTCTGGCGAGAGTTTGCCCGACGTTTCTAAATTGCAGATGTAGCCAACTTGCTGAGAAAACTCTTGCAAATTTGCGTTAAACACTAAGTTTTCTGGCTTAACGTCTCCCCGATATCTGGAGCGAGGGTATAAAAAATCGTGTTTATCTGTCATATCAGGCTCTCACTCAATGTAATAGGATTCAAATCTATAGCGATCCACTCAGCATATCTTAACCCGATCTTAACCTATCAAAAATCTGGAGAATGGCGTAGATTTCTATAAAACTTTACGGGGAAATTAATCCAGTTCGAAGATACGTCTTAAGAGCTAAGCGGGGAGAAACCCCCTGGATGATAGAGTCTTCATGTAACACCCAGCCCACTAGGATCATGACTGTTTCTCCATATGCTGCTCTTCATCAAGAGTCTTTGTCCCTCAAACACAGTGAGTTCGCTCAGGTTTTATCCAGCGTTGAAAATCTGTTAATCATTCAAGACTTGGATGGCGTGTGCATGGGGCTTGTTAAAGATCCACTGCATCGAGTCATGGATACGGACTATGTACAAGCAACTCAATCATTTGATGGTCATTTCTACGTTTTAACGAATGGCGAACACATCGGACAGCGAGGCATAAACAGCATTATTGAACGGGCATTTGGAGACGCCGATCGCGCGAAGCAAGATGGGCTATATTTGCCTGGTTTGGCAGCCGGTGGGGTGCAGTGGCAAACCCGCTCAGGAACGGTATCTCATCCTGGAGTCAGCTCTGACGAACTTGCATTTTTAAAGGAAGTGCCGGGTCGCATTCGGGCCAAAATCCAGCAGTTTTTTGACGCAAACGCAAACGAATTACCCGACGATATATCGACTCACGACATCGATCAGTGTATCCAGGCATCTGTGCTCGACAACGTGGCATCTCCGACGGCAAATCTGAACACATGCCATGAGGTGCTCATTGAGCATCCCATGCTGTATCGCGCGCTCCAACACGCAATAGAAGCTCTGATGAATGAGCTGTTGCGCGATGCTGAGCAACAAGGGCTAGGGGATTCATTTTTCGTCCACTATGCGCCGAATCTGGGTCGAGACGACTCCGGCCATGAACTCGTCTGGTTTGCTCAAGGCAAGGAATCGGGAACAACAGACTTTCAATTTATGCTGCGCGGAGCTATTAAAGAAGCTGGAGTATTAGCGCTGCTGAATCGCTACTATCACCACAGAACGGGGATCTATCCGCTTGGTGAAGAGTTCAATGCTCGACAGGCTCCCAAACAGCATGCCGCCCTTGTCGACTTGGTGAAAACCAACTTCGATCCTGCCTTGATGCCCATCATGATTGGTGTCGGGGATACGGTGACGAGTAAGGCGGTTGAAGAGGGCGATCGCCTCGTGTTTAAGCGAGGAGGGAGCGATCGCAACTTTCTGCAACTCATTCAAGACATCGGCCACGAGCTAGATACCGGCAACATCATCGCCTACGTTGATAGCAGTGGCGGAGAAGTCAAAAACCGCAAACCTCTCCCGCTCGATACCGTAGACGGAGCGTTGACTGTCTTAGAAGGCCCCGGCGATTCGCGAGATGTAGACGACCCGCTCACACTCAATGTTGTATTTCCGGGAGGATATCAAGAATATACGGCTACATTCAAAAAAGCGGCTGAGGCTCGGCAGCGGGCTATCCACGGACACTAGGCCGTGGGCAATTAAGCAGATTGCAAACAGATTGATAGATTTGAAACTGTGCTGCGGATTCGGGCATGACTGTAAGGCGAGCCTAGCACTAAGCTAAATCGAAGCTTAAGCCAATCATTAATCGATTCTCAGGACGAAATCATCTGTCTTCGATACTGTGAGGCAAAACAGAGATAACCCCAAGGAGACACTATGAAACTAGATGGTCAGGTTGCCTTAGTTACGGGTGGAAGTGGCGGGATTGGTCAAGGTATTTCGATTCGCCTTGCTGAAGAAGGTGCTGACGTGGTGATTAACTATCGATCTGACCTTGAAGAAGCCCAAGAAACTAAAGAAAAAGTCGAAGCGGCGGGGCGCAGCGGGTTTATCGTGCAGGCCGATTTGAGCAAAATGGAGGACATCCAAAGGCTCGTTGCAGAGAGCATTCAGCACTTTGGCAAGCTCGATATCCTCATTAACAATGCTGGGGTCGAAAAGAGCGCTTCGTTTTGGGAGGTGACCGAGAAAGACTACGACATCGTCATGAATGTCAACCTCAAAGGGGCTTTTTTTACAGCTCAAGCGCTTGTCAAACATCTGATTGAAACTCAACGGCCTGGACGCATCATCAATATTAGCTCCGTCCATGAAGAACTGCCGTTTCCTCATTTCACGCCATACTGCGCCAGCAAAGGTGGCATGAAAATGATGATGCGAAATATGGCAGTTGAGCTAGGCTCTTACGGCATCACAGTCAATAATGTAGCGCCCGGAGCGATTGAAACGCCTATTAACACCAAACTTTTGAACAATCCAGAAAAGCTCAACGCGCTGCTGAAAAACATTCCACTCAATCGCCTTGGTCAGCCCCATGATGTCGCTGCGCTCGTTGCTTTTCTAGCATCCCCTGATGCGAGTTACATCACCGGATCAACTCTCTATGTAGATGGTGGGTTGCTCTGGAATTATCAAGAGCAGTAGTTCCTAATTGGATAGCCATATCATATATTGGATAGCCATATATAAGCGGGCTCTATAAATCTGTCTCGTGACTGGTATCTTGAGATGCGCCGTTTAGGGTTTGTTCGATTTGCGTAAAGTAGATGGCGCGAATATCATCCGGTAGCGCTGCTTCTAGCCGCTGATAGCCTTGACAAAGCTGTTCTTTTACCTCGGATGCTGAGATGCGATCGCCCTCTGCCTGGAGATGGGCAGCAATGCGAATGTCACTCCAATGAAACGTCTGCGTCATCAAAACCATGAGTCGCTGCATGGGAGGCAATCGATCGATTGCTTGCTCAACATAGCACCACAGCGGCGGTGAGGCATCAGCGAGCGAATAGTGAATCGACTCAACCGGCGGAATCGGGGCCTGGTTAATACAAGCGGCGGTGACATTGATTAACCAACTCTGCAACTGAATAGATTTTGATTTCGCATCGTTTGGCTTAAGTCGCTCTGATGCGCTGAGCTGGCGCAAATCTAACCCGCGCAGTTCATGAAAAATATGGCGCCATGTCACGGCAAAGAGGTATTCTGCCTGAACGGGCGATCGCGCTGAATGCCGAATCAGGCTGAACACAATCGAGCTATATCGGCAAAACAACGCAACAAAATATTGCCCAGAGTCAGGATGTCGCTGCAGCAATGTCACTAACTCTTGATCACTATAGTGAACCAGAGACTTGACGAGGGGATGACTACATTCAGAAAAAATTGGCGGTTGCACAATACCGATTTACTGAGTCCAGCACATTACAGTGAGAGCACGAGACAGTGAGAGCACGAGGATTAAACCAAGTCCGGTTGCCCTTGATCTTACTCGCTTTCGTTGTACGACCACGCTGAAATATTTAAGAGGATGCTTTAGACAGGCTTGGCGGTAAACCCCGTTGGGTTTTCCTACAATTGATTTGGGATTCCTCCATCATCAAAAGAATTTAGTAGCGAGGCGATGAAACTTAAGAACAACTTTCAGGTTTCATAGAACTTCCTCATCAATTCCCTACCCGTTTGTTCAGCCAATGGACGATATACTGTGCATAGTGTTAAGCAGAAACTTTACACGATAAGCAATCCAGTTCCCAACGTTCACTCGACATTCAGAAAGCATGAATCCAGGAATCGACTTACAAGGAAGCTTTATCCACATCCTCACTGATTTGGGGCTCCCTATCGGAGTTGCAAAACTCGTATGGATTCCCTTACCGATGCTGGTGATTCTAATCGGCGCGACATTTGCTGTATTGGTCACAACATGGCTAGAACGAAAAATCTCAGCCGCCGCGCAACAGCGAATTGGACCTGAATACGCAGGTCCTCTAGGAATGCTGATTCCTGTAGCAGATGGGCTTAAGCTACTGGTCAAAGAAGACATCTTGCCTGCCAAAGCAGACCCGTGGCTATATACCATGGGGCCAGTTTTAGTTGTGGTCCCCGTGTTTCTCTCCTACATCGTGGTGCCGTTCGGTCAAAATCTTCAAATTACAGATTTGGGTGTCGGTATTTTTCTCTGGATTGCGCTGTCGAGCATTGCTCCTATCGGCTTATTAATGTCCGGATATGCATCCAACAACAAATATGCGCTCTTAGGAGGGTTACGAGCTGCTGCTCAGTCAATCAGCTACGAGCTTCCCCTGGCGCTATCGGTGTTGGCGGTTGTCCTGATGTCAAACTCGTTGAGTACGATAGACATCGTTAATCAACAATCTGACTTTGGCATTTTGAGTTGGAATGTGTGGCGTCAGCCCGTTGGTTTTATCATCTTTTGGATTGCTGCATTGGCAGAGTGTGAGCGGCTTCCCTTTGATTTGCCAGAGGCCGAAGAAGAGCTCGTGGCCGGATATCAAACGGAGTATGCCGGAATGCGATTCGGCTTGTTCTTCTTGGGGGCATATGTCAACTTGGTGCTTTCCGCGCTGCTGTTTGCGGTCCTGTATTTAGGAGGATGGAGTTTTCCCATTCCTGTTGAGTGGATCGCAGATTGGATTGGAGTCAGTGAAACGACACCTTGGCTTCAGGTTATTACTGGCGCCTTGGGTATCGCGATGACCGCATTCAAGGCATATCTGCTAATCTTTCTCGCTATTTTGCTGAGATGGACAGTGCCTCGGGTACGGATTGACCAGCTTCTCGATCTAGGGTGGAAGTTTTTGCTTCCCGTTTCCCTTGTCAATCTGTTGCTGACTGCCGGTCTTAAGCTCGCATTTCCGATGGCATTTGGAGGATAAGCTCACATTTCTTTGGCCTATTTAAAGCCATACATTGCTGCATAGGTTGAAAAATCGCTAGCCTAAAACTAGCCACGATTTAAGTCGACCATTTTTGAGAGAGAGTGACATCATTATGCTGAAGTTTCTCAAGCAAGTCAGTGACTATACTAAGGGGACTGTTCAAGCGGCGCGATATATCGGTCAGGGTCTTTCGGTAACGTTTGATCACATGCAACGCCGGCCTGTCTCAGTTCAGTATCCGTACGAAAAGCTGATCCCCTCAGAGCGGTATCGCGGACGCATTCACTTTGAGTTTGATAAGTGTATTTCGTGTGAAGTCTGTGTCCGAGTATGCCCAATTAATCTCCCCGTTGTGGATTGGGAATTTAACCGGGAAACCAAGAAGAAAAATTTAAAGCACTACAGCATTGATTTCGGGGTATGCATATTCTGCGGCAACTGCGTAGAATATTGCCCCACAAATTGTTTATCGATGACCGAAGAATATGAACTGGCGAGTTACGATCGCCACGAGCTGAACTATGATAATGTGGCTCTCGGTCGATTGCCCTATAAAGTCACTCAAGACCCGATGGTGCAGCCCCTACGCGAGTTGGCATATTTGCCTAAAGGAGTCACCAATCCTCATGACTTACCGGCTGGATCTCGGCGGGCAGGAAAGATGCCAGAAGAAATTCTGGACGAAATGGAAGATGAGAACGCTGCGGCGACATCGGAGAGTGCGAAATAAGCTGCGTCATGTAGATTGCGTGCAGATTTCGTAGAGTCGGTTGCATCTGAGCTAGATGCAAGCTATCTGGTTTGACCATCGGTCTGCACATTGCACATATATGAGATGCTTGTGACAATCAATCGTGAGGCGAGGAGAGTATAAGGTGAATTTAGCCGATGGAGTCCAGATTGTTTCCTTGGGAGTGTTAGGAGTCATGATGATTGGCACAGCGCTGGGTGTTGTGCTGTTGTCTAACATCGTGTATTCCGCATTCCTGCTGGGCGGTGTGTTTATCAGCATGTCGGGCATGTTTATCCTGCTTAATGCGGGTTTTGTAGCAGCCGCCCAGATCCTGATCTATGTGGGCGCGGTGAATGTTCTGATTTTGTTCGGAATTATGCTCGTCAATAAGGATGAAGATTTCGCGCAAATTCCGAATGCATGGATTGGGCGGGCAGCGACGGCGGTGGTGTGTCTGGGTCTATTCGCTTTGCTAGGAACTATGATTTTGGCAACACCTTGGTCACTTTCAACCGCACCGAGCGCAGGGGATGCCGCAACCGTCGAAATTGGGAAGCATCTATTTAGCGATTTTCTGTTACCGTTTGAGCTGGCTTCTGTCTTGTTGCTGATGGCATTGCTAGGGGCGATCGTGTTGGCACGGCGCGAATTCTTGCCTGACGACGAATTAGAGGCCACTAGTCAGGCGCGTCAAGCTGAGTTTATGCTGGCGGAGCGCCCTCGTGAGCTATCAACTGCTAGCAGCAGTCAAAACGCTTCGCAAGAATAGCGAGATCGATTGTCACAGGCGTTTGAAAACGTTGGGAGTCATGTTGATATGCAACTTGAATATTTTCTTTTTTTGGCTGCTGCGCTATTTTGCATCGGTATCTTTGGTCTGGTAACGAGCCGAAATGCGATTCGCGTGTTGATGTCGATTGAGCTATTGCTCAACGCAGTCAACCTAAATCTATTGGCGTTTTCAAATTATTTAGACCCTGCAACTATTAAAGGCCAAGTGTTTGGTGTATTTGTAATCACGATTGCGGCGGCTGAATCAGCGGTGGGCTTGGCAATTGTGCTGTCAATTTACCGCAATCGCGACACGATAGATATGGAGCAATTTAATCTCTTGAAGTGGTAGTGGCGTGAAGCTAAACCAGGTCATCATCGCCCACAAAGCAGGAGATTCGCTCAGCAAACGCTGGGCAGAAAAATGTGCTGAACAGCTTGAGAATCGGAACTGTAATGTATTGATGGGGCCGAGTGGAACCAGCGATAATCCATACCCGGTGTTCTTGGCGTCGGCTCCTCAAAGTATCGATCTGGCTGTGGTTTTGGGCGGAGATGGCACGGCTCTTGCTGCTGCACGCAATTTGTCTGCCGATGGTATTCCGATTCTGGCAATCAATGCGGGTGGCCATCTTGGTTTTTTAACAGAATCAAGTGATGAGTTTAAAGACACTGAGCAAGTTTGGGATCGGCTCCTGCAAGATCGATTTGCAGTGCAACGACGCATGATGCTACAGGCGACCACCTATGAACGAAATAATCGCCTTCATCTAGAACCCATGAGCGATCGCCACTTGGCGCTAAACGAGATGTGCGTCAAGCCAGCCTCTGCCGATCGCATGATTACATCCATCCTTGAAATGGAGATTGACGGAGAAGTAGTTGATCAGTATCAAGGGGATGGGTTGATTGTTGCGACACCAACCGGCTCAACCTGTTATACGGTGGCGGCAAATGGGCCGATTATTCATCCTGGAATGGATGCGATCGCAGTGACTCCGATTTGCCCGCTCAGCCTCTCTAGCCGCCCCATCGTGTTGCCACCCGGATCGGTTGTGAGCATTTGGCCCCTGGCCGATCGAGATCTGACAACCAAGCTGTGGATGGATGGGGTTTTGGCGACCTCAATTTGGCCCGGTCAGCGAGTTGATATTCGTATGGCAGACTGTCAAGCGAATTTTATCATTCTAAGAGAAAATTATTCCTACTACAAAACGCTACGCGAAAAGCTCCAGTGGGCAGGGGCGAGGATTCACTACAGCAACAATCATCGCAATTGATCTGCGCTGATACCCAGGAAGGGTAGATCGGTGTTCAGAAGAGATTCAACCGCGCGATATTCAATAGCGCGATCGCCCTACTTTATAGCAACTTGCAGTTGCGTTAAGTACAAAAGCGGAGGTGTGTGGCGCGACGCTGATTGACTGACAAAAGCGGAGGCCGGCGGTTGTTTCTCCTAAGGGAGACACTACGCGAACACAAAGCGTCCCGCAGGGTTAACCGCGCCTAGTCTTACAAAGTCGGCCTACGCCGACTGTCCCCAACCCGCGAGAGGGTTTTGCCCGTATAGCAGCAGTTACTCTTCGAGAAGCCGCTATGCGTCTACAACTGCCGCTGCAAAACGTTTTGTCAGTCAACCAGGGCGCGACGTTTGAAACATCGTCATTGAGGTTCTAAACATCATCATCGAGGTTTAATACCAATTCTCTAAATTGAGGTTACAGATGTCGTAGGGGCGGTTCGCGAACCGCCCCTACGAGGGCGTTTATGTGTAGTCCGAATTTGAAGAATTTGTATAAACCATCGTGGATGAGGTTCTAAACATCATCACTGAGGTTCAAAATATCGTGGGTGAGGTTTCAAACATCGTGGTCGAGGTTCAAAACATCGGCAGCGATGTTTAAACCCTCAGAATTTTGAGAATGCTAGTCATTGGTGAGTTTGAGACGCTATAAACGTATGCGTTTAGCGCATGTGTAAGATCCCCCGCTGTCGCTACCCGGACAAGGGGGCTATTTACGGGTTGTTGAAGTCCCCTGTCAGTCAATCAGATTTAAAAGACTTCCACGAATGAACTACCTGGGATTGGGAGGAATTAACACACGCCCTGCCACCTAACAGTTGATGTATTGCTCAAGCTCCCACGGTGTGACTGCTGCACAATAGGCATTCCATTCCTGATACTTAAATTCTAAAAACGTCTTCGCAGCAGATTCGCCTAACGTCTCCATCATGAGCGGATCATCTTCTAAGGACTTTAGCCCTTCCAAGAGACTGGTTGGCAGCGTCGCCAGATCTGGGAATTCTGACCCGCGCACAAACATGTTTTCATCCAGCCGCTCTCCTGGTTGAGCATGGGCGCTCATGCCTGCCAGTCCTGCAGCCAGCAGCCCAGCCTGAGCCAAATAAAGCGTTGCAGCTCCATCAATCAAGCGACACTCAAACCGCCCGGCTTCTGGAATTCTCACCATGTGAGTGCGGTTGTTGCCGCCGTATGAGACATAATGCGGAGCCCACGTGCTGCCAGAAACCGTATTGCCTGCTCCAATTCGCTTGTAGGATGTCACGGTCGGGCTACACAACACCGAAAGCCCGCGTGCATGACTCAGCACACCGCCCAAAAATTCATAGCCGATTGCAGACAGCCCCACCTCATCCGATTCGTCTAAAAAGGCATTGTTTCCGTCGTTCCAGAGGCTCATGTGAATGTGTGCGCCATTGCCGGTGAGGTGGCTAAATGGCTTAGGCATAAAGGTGGCCGTGAGTCCCCGCTGTTCGGCTAGGGTCTTCACCATGTATTTGAAAAACACGTGGCGATCGGCGGTAACGAGCGCATCATTATAGGTCCAGTTAATCTCAAACTGCCCATTTGCGTCTTCGTGGTCGCACTGGTAAGGTTCCCATCCAAGGTCTTCCATATACCCCACCAGCGTCGAAATGAAATCAAACTGTCGCATCAAATTGAGCTGGTCATAGCAGGGACGCACAGCAGTATCTTTTGAATCAGCGATTTCATACCCCTGATTGCCTTGCTTGAGCAAGAAAAACTCGGCTTCGACTCCCGTTTTGTAGCGATATCCTGTCGCTTCACATTGCTGCAAAATTCGCTTGAAAATCACTCTAGGAGAAGCGTCAAAGGGTTCACCGTCTAAATATACGTCGCTGGCAAGCCAACCGACATTTTGCTGCCATGGGAGGACAATGAGCGAATCTGGGTCGGGAATTGCAGCAATATCGTGCGCATCAGGACCTAATCCTAAGTTAGACGCAAATGGAGCAAAGCAGGCTCCATCTGTCTCAACTGAGGCGATCTTAGCGGCAGGGACTAGCTTTGACCGAGTTCCGCCTAATAGATCGGTATAGGACACCAAGAAAAAGTCAAGGTTCAGTTCTTTCGCTATCTCAGCTAAGGTGCGATCGCGCGACAGAATGCTAACCACAGCAAATCCTCATGACACACTTGCCACCAAGTAAATCAATCTTGTTATGACAAGTTTGTATCACGAGATACTGATCGCTGACACGTTCCCGAATCACAGCCTGGATAGGGAGATTGATACGTCTCTGATCGTTTGCCAAACCATCTGTAGCGATGATCGCGAACTTGCTCATAGAGGCGATCGCCTGCTGATTTCACACCAGGGAGCGATCGATAGGCATTGATAAATATCTCTCCCATCGGCAGCAATCGCCCAATCTCTTCTGCCGCGTCACTCCCTTGCCAGCGATTTTGGGGCTGATCGGCATCGATCAAGATCATGCCCAACTCACAGTCTTGAGAGGTGATATCAAGCTGATTCAGTGCCTCTTCATCTTGCATTGGCACATATCGAAAGCGATCGCCCTGATCCAATGTTTCTAAAACCCTGACCAGATTGGTACACAG
This sequence comes from Elainellaceae cyanobacterium, assembly GCA_051162585.1. GTDB lineage: Bacteria > Cyanobacteriota > Cyanobacteriia > CAZCXK01 > CAZCXK01 > DBGGTD01. The sequence goes on along the minus strand of DBGGTD010000092.1, from coordinate 826 downwards.
GTTACATTGCCCGTCATAGATGACATAATACATGGTTCTAAGTTGGCTCCTCATGTCGTTTTCATTCAACGCGACTCGCGCGGCACCCTTAAAATATTAGCGACCGTAGCAGGGTTAGCGCAGAGTAACTCATGCAGTCCCGAAGTTTTGGCTTTCATCTCCCGATGGGAATAATCACTAGCGTTGAGGATAAAATTCAGAAATATTTATATATCAACTTTTTCTTATATTACCGGTCGTCTTTCATAAAATAATCAATCTAGTGGCAGGCATATTTAGCTCAATTTGCCTAAGGAAACTGGTGTTTTGAGCAGAGTTCTTAGCTTTTCGTAGACAATGAGCAAATATCAAAATTCATCTATTTGGTCAAGGTGATTTTGAACAATACCGGTTTTCATCTTAGAGCTCTTAACCTCGACTTTACGTTGAAGTTGTATCGTCTTTCAGGAACGGTTGCTAGAGTACGTCAAAAGAAGATAGAGAGTATAGACAACTATGGTTTTCCAGAAACGCGCGATTCGCACAGCTTTCTCAGTGTCTTTAGCTGCTCTGGTGGGTGGCTTAGCGGCATGTGCAGGTGGGCAAGATACTGCAACCACCGATACCACAGAAGGCGAAGCAACTGAGGAAACAGGTTCTGAGTTAAGTGGCAGCATTTCGATTGACGGTTCCAGCACCGTCTTCCCGATTTCTGAGGCAATGGCAGAAGAGTTCCAAGCTGTGAATCCCGGAGTTCAAATCACGGTAGGAGCGTCCGGCACAGGTGGCGGATTTGAGAAATTCTGCAATGGTGAGACTCAAATCTCGGATGCATCTCGTGAAGTGA
>DBGGTD010000091.1:0-2607 GCA_051162585.1 Elainellaceae cyanobacterium | reverse complement strand
ATTCTATTTATTGCTAAAAGTTAATTGACACACGTTAATTGACGCACTCATATCGCTTGTCTCACCAATTTTCGGGGCCACTGATTTAGATATTAGGACATTGCTATTTTACGAAAGTCCTTGCGTCGCAGATATAACGGGTATTTATCGTTAAATTCCTCAACTTTATCCTGCTGACTTTAATCCTGTTTGCTAGCATCTACAAGTTAATATTCCACCTTGACGTGGCCTTGATTTGATAGGTTAGAAAGGTTGCGGTCGATAAAAGATATGTTCTCATTAAATCAGCCATATCTTGTTGACTAAATGTAGGTTCTGCAAAACCAAAGGGTTTCCTGGTCATGAGTCACGATCAACTTCATGGAAATACGCCTCTTCCTGCTCCCTGCATCGTGGATCAGGGCATCGTGGTAAATAAGCAAGACATGCAGCGACTGCTTTGTGGATTAAACCGGGTTCGCTACATTTATACCCAGGCAGACCAATCCCTCTCGGACGATGAAGGCATTGTTATTGAAGTGTTTGCTGATCCACGCCATGCTACGCTTGTTAGTAATCATGCGCTTTATCTTAATGTGCACAGTTTCGATTATTTAGAGCTAAGACTTTCTCCAGAATCAGAAGCATGTTTGGATCTAATCCAAGATAATCGCCGTTTGAGGCTGATTCCGCTCTCTAACCCTCTTCAAGAGCAAAATTCGCGTATCCTAGCATTGGAAGCCATGGTCGCTGAAGTTCTCTCAGCGAGTTGGGACGTACGACTCGACGACGAGGAAAATTTTTCACTGTGAGTTTTGTTTATATAGAGCGTTAGAATTTAGCGTGGGATTTAGTTATCAATGTCAGGCTCGCTGTAGCAACACACAGGCACGAGCAGGAATATTCTTGACACCCCATGGGCCTGTTGAAACGCCTCGTTTCATGCCAGTAGGCACCTTGGCAAATATCAAAACTGTTACGCCTCAGCAACTTCAAGAGACAGGCGCACAAATGGTTTTGGCGAATACCTATCATCTCCACCTCCAACCTGGGGAGGAGATTGTGGCGAAGGCGGGTGGCCTGCATCGATTTATGGGGTGGACGGGGCCTATTTTGACAGATTCAGGTGGGTTTCAAGTCTTTAGCCTAAGTGAGCTGCGCTCCATCTCGGAAGATGGCGTTACATTTCGATCGCCCCGGGATGGGCAGATGATTCACCTGACACCAGAGCGATCGATTCAAATCCAAAACATGCTGGGCGCTGATGTGATTATGGCATTTGATGAATGCCCTCCATATCCGGCAAGTCGGGATGCCGTGCTTGAAGCGACTGAGCGAACCTATCGATGGCTAAAGCGCTGCATTTTGGCTCACGATCGCCCTGACCAAGCCCTATTTGGCATCGTCCAAGGGGGAGTCTATACCGACTTGCGTCAACAATCGGCTAGATTGCTGGCAGACCTGGATCTTCCAGGGTTTGCAATAGGCGGAGTTAGCGTTGGTGAGCCCGCAGAGCTGATTGAATCAATTGTTCAGGCGACTGCACCCTTATTACCAGAAAATAAGCCTCGATACTTGATGGGAGTCGGCACTCCTCGAGAAATGGCGCAAGCGATCGCTGCTGGCATTGATCTATTTGATTGTGTGATTCCGACTCGCTTCGCCCGTCACGGAAACGTCTTAATCAAAGGCAAGCGATGGAATATGAAAAATGCACGGTTTCGAGATGATTTTGCGGCTATAGACGTTGATTGCTCATGCTATACCTGTCAAACGTTTACCCGCGCCTATATTAGCCATCTGTTGCGTTCCCATGAGCTATTGGCATATACTTTACTCTCCATTCACAACATCACCGAGCTTGTTGGATTTACCCGGCGTATTCGAGAAGCAATTTTAGCGGATCGATTCGCAATCGAATTCGCAGAATGGCTGAAACCAGCAGAATCTGAGTAAAGAGCCGTTAGCCGTCAGCGGCCAGTCGTCAGCGAGCGAGCGCCTTTGCCTGCGACCCTATGTATTGCTGAATGCTAATAGCCAAAAGTCGTCAGTCGTCAGCAGTCAGAATGTTTGAAAAGCGTACGGTCAATATAATCGGATGGTGATGCTACACAGGTAATGACGCGTTGTAGTGGTGGATGAAGTTCCACAGCAATCCGATGTGATTACGCAGACTTTTCGAGAAGGCTAAGCTCTGCCGCACAAACCGGGAGATTCGCTGCCGCAACGTGCAGTTAAAGCGTTCCATACAACTGGTTTTGCCGCTATCTTTACTCACCACCCCATGCCGCTTCTGCGGCAGCACACCCCGGTATGACTCCCACTCATCGGGATAGAACACCGCACACTGACGATAGAGCGGCGGCAGCGATCGCCACTACACCGCTCAGCTCTTGCAGCTTGATGATGTGTATGCCAACAGCCTTGATGGAGTGAGCGATCGCGACTTTGCGATCCAGGGCAAACGCATAAAAATCATTGGGCAAGAATTTTGATGAGATAAGCATTCTCCCACCCTGCCTTTTTACGCTTTGCCTTGATGCCCACCTTGGTGGATTTGTCCTGCCCCAACAGATTTAAGGCAATCTGTCGCAATAGACTCATGTTCTGTGGGGAGTGGTCTTTGCG
>DBGGTD010000090.1:0-3837 GCA_051162585.1 Elainellaceae cyanobacterium | reverse complement strand
TGGCATCCCCGCCTGCTTGTGCAGTAGACGATGCCGTGCGGGTAATTTCTGCTGCCTGACGGGCGCTTTCAGCGACTGATTGAATCGAGAGCGTCATATGCTCAACCGAATCCAGCGTGTGCGTCATGTCCTCGGCTTGCTTAAAGACATCATCAGCCAGTCCTCTAATGGCGGCTTCATCGGTATTCAACGACTCGTTGACTCGCAATGCAGATTCTTTCACTTTGGTGACAATTTGCCGCAAGCTTTCAACAATCGAGTTAAAGAAGTCCGCCACGGTGCCAATATCACCAGCAGTCACATCCGCGCGAACCGTCAGATCTCCCTGAGCGGCTCCCTCAACATCTCCCAGCAAATTGATGAGTTGACGTTGGAGGTTTTCTCGTTGCTGCTGCTGTTCCTCTGCCAAGAGACGTGATTGCTCAGCAGCATTATCTTTTTGTTGAAGGAGTTCGGCTCTGTCGAGAAATAGCCCAACTTGTGACGCCAACTGACCAAAGAAGGCTGTTTCCTGTGGCTCCCAATCCCTTGGCCCTGAGCACTGATGGGCAATGAGTAGTCCAAGAAGCTGATTGCCTTTCTTGATGGGGGCAACCAGGTTTGCTCGAACACCGAACGGTTCAAGTTGTTTGAGATGGCATTCTGTCAATCCGGCATTGTGGATATCCGGTGTGGCTTGCACCCTCCCTTGCTTGTATTTACCCACGTATTCATCTGCAAAACACGGGTCATAAATTTGTACTCCCAATGCGCGAGGACACCCCTCTACCACGGACTCTGCTGTGATTGTGCCTTTCCAGTTTTCATCAAACCGATACACCAAAACACGATCGACCCGGATTGCTTGTCGAATGCTGGTCAATGGCAATCGCTTGAGAATATCTTCTGAGCTTTCGATGCTGGTGAGCTGGAGGGTCATCTGAGTAAGCAGTTGCGATCGCCCTGCTTCTTCATCGGCTAGGGTACGCGACTGCTCAGAAAGCGTGCGTGACTGCTCTGCCGCAAGTTCTTTCTGCCGTAGTAAGTCAGCCCGGTCAATTACTAGGCCGACTTGAGAGGCAACCTGACCAAAGAAGGCAATTTCCTGCTGCTCCCACTGTCTCGGATGCGCGCACTGATGGGCGATTAATAGCCCTAAAAGCTGGTTGCCATGCTTGATCGGGGCGACGAGGTTGGCTTTGACTGCAAATGGCTCTAGCTGTCTGAGATAGCACTCCGTTAACCCCGCTTTATAAATATCTGGCGTGGCTTGCCCACGTCCTTCTTTGTATTTATTCACGTATTCATTTTCAAAACACGGGTCATAAATTTGTGCGCCCATTGCCCGAGGAAACCGCCCATCAACCGCCTCAGCCGTGATCGTGCCTTTCCAGGTTTCGTCAAATCGATAGACAACGATGCGATCGGCCTTTAACGTATGGCGAAGCCCCGTGAGTGGCAGCTGTGCGAGAATTTCGTCGGCAGTTTCGCTACGGGCGAGCTGGAGCGTCATGTCTTTGAGAAAGCGCGATCGCTCGGTTTCCTCATTTTGTCGTTTTAGATATTTCACCTGGTCGAGCATTACCCCAAACTGTGCTGCAAGCTGTCGCATAAAGCTTACTTCAGTCGTTTGCCAATCATGGGTTTGGGTGCAGTGATGTACGATGAGCAACCCAAAGAGTTGTCCTTCATTGAGAATCGGCACCACCAAATTTGCTCGGATATGCAATCGCTCCATGAGTTTGAGGTGATCAGGATGGAACCCTGCATTGAGCACGTCAGAGGTAGGCACCACCCGATCTTTCTTGTAATCGTCTAGCAGATAGGCCGGAATACACGGGTCTTCGATGTTTTCATTCAATGCCTCGGGAAATCCCGCCTCGACAGATTCATGAGAAATGTAGCCGCCCCAGTTAGGCTGAAAGCGATAGATCACAACCCGATCGGCTTTGAGGAGAAGTCGCGCTTCGTAGAGAGTTTTGCTGAAGACTTTATCTAGATCTGTGTCGGTTAACGCTCGTGACGCGACCAACTGCGCCATTAAACGCGCCTTTTCGGTGGTCAGTGCTTCATCGCTTAAGAAGTCCTTTACCTTAGTGACGAGGTTGTTAAAAGTTTGGGCTAGGGTTTGGGTTTCTTTAGTGCCACAAGGCAACGTGACGACGTTGAGATCTCCTGCAGCAACCTGCTCTGCCGCACTTGATAGATAAAACAGAGGTGCAGAAAGCTGTCGTGCCAAATGAAGTAAAATACCCACTGCGACTCCCCCCATCGCCAGCGTCAAAATTGCAAATATCAGCGCTATTTGCTGACTAGCAGCCCCTAGCTCAGAGCTATTCACAGAGGCGATCGCCATCCAGTTGCTTTCAGGGACGGCTGACATGAAGTAGGTGCGTCCATCATGGGTAAACGATAGTAGCAGCTCATTGGTGGTGCCAACAGATGAAGTAGATTGCACATCAAGATTTCGTACGGATGTTTGAGCCTTTAACTCGCGCTGAATCATCTCAGGCGACAGTTGCATTTGCAAAGCTCCTGAGAGTGCCGATGCAGCCTGTTTAATTGCATCTCCACCTCGAAGCTCTTGAGCACCCGTTGTCCCGTCCGGCGTTATCGTTTGGAGAACGAGCCCGGATGCTGCGTCAATAATTTGTACTTCTTGTGATCGTTCGAGTCCGGTTAACAAGACTCGATCTGCAATTCGATTAAAGCGATCGGCAGGCATGACCGCTTTTACGGCTCCCAAAATATCTCCCGATGTGGGGTCTTTGATGGCATGGCTAAACTCAACCCCAAAGGTACCTGTTGATTGCTCAACCATGGGTTGAGAAACCCACTGTGTACGACTTGTTGCCTGCTGCCACCACTCTTCATCTCGCTGTACAAAATCTGACGTAGGGCGGCTATAGGCAACATTAAAGCCATAGCGATCGGTGAAAAAGAGTTCGGCAAGCCCGGCAACCTCGGCAGTGCGCCGGAGATAGTCATTGAGCGACTGATCGGGGCGTAACAGTTTTGTCTCCTGAAACTGCTGTTCTACCTGGTCGGCAGGAAGCTGGTCAATGCCTCTGGCAGATGCATCAAACCCATTACTTCGGGCAGACTCAATCACAATTGAGTTTTCAGCCACAACTGCCGGAATGATTGCAACTTCGTCTAGTAAATCGCGAATTCCTTCCCCGGTCAGCAGTGCCTTATCTTGAATCTCGTCTGATGCTTGCTGCTGAAGGCTATCATGCATAAACTTATAGCCAGCCACCCCAGCGATCGCCAATGGAACAACAACTGTGGGCAGAACAGTTTGTACTAGTTGACGACGAAGACTCAACTGCTGCTGCTTAGGCATTTGTGCAGTTTTATCCGATGCGGGCATAGGAGTCATACCAGGATTGCGACTGGTCAAATTTGTGGAAGGATTTGAAACCACTGAGGGAGGTGTCAAACTAGGCTTCGTTCCGTTTTTCACGGATGACGACACGGTGCCATCGGACGACGCGTGGTTTTGATGATTGGAACTGGATGCGTTGGTTGAATGAATCATGGTGAAATGAACTGGTATTGACAGCAATTGGTGAAGTGGTCAGGCATATTAGGCACCTCATTATTGGTAAATGACATCCCTATTAATGACACCGAGATAGATGTCCCCCATCAACCACGATGCGCATAACCCAGGCAAAATCAACAGCCCAGTTCACGCTGGCTCTGTAGATTCCTAAAAGTATTCACGTCAAAATAACGGAGTTTTAATTGGGCAACTCTAAAGGGCAACTTTAAAGGAATTGCGGTTGAAACAGTCTGCGCGTTGAGCGGTTTAGTGCGCGCGTTGAGATAGGATTCGTTGACAGGCGACACATC
>DBGGTD010000089.1:0-3437 GCA_051162585.1 Elainellaceae cyanobacterium | reverse complement strand
GGATTCTATCAATACCGTCTGAATGACAATATTTCTCTCATTCCTGGACTACTCGTAATTATTAACCCTGAGCACAATAGCGGTAATGCTCCAATTTTTGGTGCAAATTTAAGAACTGTTTTCAGATTCTAAGTCACACTGTTAGGTTCGGTAGGATGAATTTAGAGAAGATATTGCTGAATGTCAGTGATTTTTAGCAGATCCTCGGCTTCTTAATCAGTTCTCTTTATTAACAATCGGGAACTCAATACAGAAGCCAGGGATCTCCATCGTCATTCCATATTTTGGATCAGCCATGCCACAAAAGAGATATCTGTACTAGCCAGTTTATCTTATGCATTCAACAACGTATCAATTTAATAGACCTGTTTTACGATTCGGCTCGCGTCATCCAATCGTCATAGAACTCCAACAGCGTTTGAGCCAGCAGGGTCGCCCGATCGCTTTAACGGGCATTTTTGATCAAGAAACTGAAATTGCTGTCAAATATTTTCAGTCTCGGTTTTTCCTGGGTCCAGACGGTGTTGTGGGGCCACTAACATGGCAGGCCTTATGTAAAGAGGCTCCTCCCCATACGCCTACCTTGTCACAAGGAAGTTCTGGAGATGCAGTCATCGCGTTGCAAGAATTGCTTTCTATCGATTTGTACTACTGTGGAGCGATAGATGGTATCTTCGGTCACATGATGATGTTGGCGGTTCGACGATTTCAAAATGACTATGGTCTATTGGCTGATGGTGTTGTCGATCCTAAAACATGGCAAGCTCTTAGCGAACTATAAAATAGAGCCGCCATAAAAAGCGGCTCTGCAAGGTTTAGATTGGGAAAGTCGTGGTCGTGTATCTAGGGATAGAGAAGTATTCCCAAAACGCCAGCCACAGGAATGATCAAAATAACGTCAGCGCGAAAACGCAGCAGGGCAATCATTGCTCCTCCAAAAATAAGTAGCGTTACCCAATGCATCTGAGCTGTTTGAGCAAATACGATCGCAGCCGTAAAAATAAGCCCAATGACGGCAGGGCGGATTCCTCTTAACGCTGCCTGAATAATGGAAGACTGCTTGATTTGCTGAAGCAAATGCGAGCATGTAAGCATCAGCATCGCAGGCGGGAAAAAGATTGCAACCGTAGCTACAATTGATCCCAAAATTCCTTTCACAGCGTATCCGATAAACGCGGCGCTAATCAGGATGGGGCCGGGTGTGACTTGTCCTAGGGCGATCGCATTCGTAAATTCAGATTGAGTTACCCAATCATAATTGTTAACCACCAGCTCTTGGATCATGGGGATAAACACATACCCGCTTCCAAATAACAGGAGACTCATCCCTGAAAAGGTAATGAACAGTCTGGCAAGACTGTCATCACTGATAAAGGGGAGTGGGATGAGGTATAGCACTAAGAAGGCGGAAAGAGCTAGAAACGAAAGAATGATATCTAACTTTGAAAAGTCTTTATCAGACGATGGGGCTGCGGGCGGGGGAGGAGATGCAGCTTGTTGCTTTAACACGTCATTGTGATACCAGACATATCCTAAAATTCCGGCGCCTAAGACAATTGCCAAGGTAATGTAGAATCCGCCCACAAATTTAAGAAGCACCCCAGAGGCAAGGGCAATGGCGATCGCCCGCCAGTTCTTGAACGACTTAATGGTCTTCTTACTCATGCGCCAAGCCGCAGTTAAGATAATAGCGACCATCGCTGGAATAAATGCAGCAAATGCTCTATTAACAACAGGAATTTCGCCCGCTCGAAGATAGAAGATAGTGAATCCTACAATCATCAAATAGGACGGAAGCAACACACTAACGATGCTCACGACAGCGCCCCAAACCCCTCGAATCCGGTAGCCAACATAGGCCACTACATTAGCAGCCATAGGCCCCGGCAATATGGCTGCTAGCGAGATTCCGTCTAGCATGTCTTCGTGGCTTACTAGTTTGCGCTTCTGAACAACCGCATTTTCAACAACTGATACTAACGCCATGAACCCACCAAAGGCGGTACTCCCGATCTTCAAAAATGTCCAAAACAAATACTTAAATGATGCGAGTTCTTTGTCAGTCTTAGATACAGAAGAGTTTTGGCTCTGGATGGTAGCAGGATCTTGATTCATAGAGCAGATAAAAGTTATGGACTAGACATGAAACTCAAGTGGAAAAGCGCGATCGCATTGAACTAAGCCAATAAACGCGAACACAAATCACTCTTTACAAACCCAAAGCTTTACTATCCACAGATTCTTGCCTATTTGCTTCGTTAAGATGAGCGTGAGTTGAGGTATTCGTTACCTCAACTCAGTTGGCCTATATTAAAGACTTAGCTAACAGCAACTGCTGGGCTACGTTCTTTAATTGACCTAAGCAACGCGGCCTGGCGCTCACGTCGTTCGCGATCGCCCGCATCCATTACTTCTTGTGTCTGAGACTTTAGACGCTGGTTTTCAGCATTAAATTGAGCAACCTCTTCATCACTAAAACTCGGCAGATCCTGCGGCGTCGTCTGAACTCGCTCATAACCTAATGCATCCAGCACATCGCCCGCTACTAATTCAAAGATTTTGACTTCCTCTTCAGTCGCTTGTGTGAGAAACTTCTTAGTATTCTGAGACATTACTGGCTTAGTCACATTAGACCAAAGAGAGCTAGATGTTGCGGTGCTCGAAGCCTCACTAGATTGATGGAAATCTAGCATCGACGCGCTATATTCGACGCCTAGAAAATCGCACAATCCCCGGAGAGCCGGTTCTGGTTCGCTAATAAGAGTTTCATAGCTGAGGCCAAAAAACTGATCTGCACTAAATTGGCTACGCATTTGCAAAGCGACTCGCTGCGCTTTACCCCATTCTTGAGCGATATGATAAAAATGCTTTTGCCCAACTACTGCTTTCTTGAATGAAACAGCAACATCCCTTCCATCTCGGTAAATGTAAAGATATTTTGCACTAGGAAGATACGCGCTAATCTCAGGTACGTAGTGGACATTCGCCAAACTCTTGCAGCACCACGTCTCAGCAGATCGAGCTTCCGCTAAGATGTCGTAAATCGCAGAGAAAACCGCCACTAAAGAATTTTCGCGGCAGCGAGATGCCACGTTTTCTCGATCAAAACTCACCCCTTCCCAAGTCACTGGATTAAGCTTGACAAGACTACACACATCCTCAACTAGCAACTTAAACGCAGACGGATTTGATAAATCACCATACGTTGGCAGAAGTGGCATCAACCTTTGCAAAATATGCGGAGGATGAGGAGCTGCTATGGTGGGGATTTGGTCAAGCATCAATCGCAGCAGGTTTGATCCCGAACGTTGAGTCCCAATCATTAAGATAGACATAACCCTGAATTCCTCTTTGAAACTCAAAAATATTCAGCATTTATCAAGGATTTCCAGCTTTTTCGAGCAGTTTTCCAGCTTTTTCGAGCAGTTTTCCGGCTT
>DBGGTD010000088.1:0-7943 GCA_051162585.1 Elainellaceae cyanobacterium | reverse complement strand
CAAGCGTTCAAGCATCAGTATTGAAAGTAGTACTCTTGTTACCATCATGGGTCAAGATATCGTAAAAGAGTGGTTTGACGATTTAAGTGAGTCATTAGTAAGGAATCTAACCTGCGTATGAGGTTAATTCATAGTTAGATGATTATCTTCACAGGTAGAGTTCACCTAAACTGTGACTCCCCGTGTTTCTAGCCTAAAAAAAATAATGAGCCAGCCTCAATCCTCTGATCAGCATAATCAATCCCCAAATACTACTCCTAATCGTGATGAATCTCCGAATGGTAACCAAAGCTCAGAAACCGCGACTGTAGAACGCGATTCCCGATTTGATGCCGATCAACCTGACGGGCGATCGCCCAATGCGCTCGGCGGATCATCACAAGAAAAATGGATTGGTATTTTACTCGGTGTACTGGTGTTACTAGGGATTGGCTATGGTGCATGGCGCTGGTGGAGTGCATCTCAGCAGAGTGATTCTCAAATGCAAGCTCCCCAGGGTGCACCTGTCCAGGTGGCGTCGGTAGAAACTGCGACCATTCAAGAGACGTCGACCTTTACAGGCACTCTCAACGCAGAGCAATCGGTGAGCATCCAGTCTGAGCGGAGCGGTCGCGTTGAAGACATTTTGGTGCAGGAAGGGCAGCAAGTCAGCGAAGGAACGCCCATTGTTCAGTTGGGAGCGGCCCGCGAACAGGCTGATATTGAAGGAGCTAGAGCGCAAGTGGAAGTCGCGCAGTCGGCGTTGGAGAGTGCTCAAGCAGAGGTGGAAGCTTTACGAGCAGAAAGAGAACGGGCACAGGCAGAACTAAATCTGAGACAAGAGCAGTTGCAGCGCTATGCTCAACTAGTTGAAGAAGGTGCTTTCCCCCAACAAGAATTAGACCAGCGGCAGCGCGATTTAGAGGTGGGGCAGGCTGAGCTAACTGCCGTTAATCGGCGAATTCGGGCGGCTCAAGCCAGAATTAATGAGGCAAGAGCCACCCTGAGGCAGCGACGGGCAAATGTCACCCGATTGCAGCAGGATGTACAAGATACGACCGTCTTCTCGCCGTTTGCTGGCGTGATTGGCAATATCCCGATTGAGATGGGAGATTATGTCGATGTGGGGCAGTCGTTGACCACCATCGTTGCCAATCAGACCTTAGAGTTGCTGCTGCAAATTCCTCAAGAGCGATCGCCCGATTTGCGAATTGGGTTGCCTGTTCAGGTCGAAGACGCTCAAGGAAATGCGCTGGGGCAAGGGCGTATTAGCTTTATTTCTCCTCAAATTAATGTCGATTCTCAACTGATTCTTACCAAGGCGACGTTCCCAAACGAATCGGGGCAACTGCGGGATGGGCAGTTTGTGCGCGCCAAGGTGATTTGGGAACGTACGCCGAATCAAATCGTAGTGCCGCAAACAGCGGTGATTTATCAGGGCGATCGCCGCTTTGTCTACGTCCCAGAAACACAAGACGGACAACTCACTGCTCAGCAGCAATTGATTGAGCTTGGGACGGAGCAAGGTACACAAGTTGAGGTCTTAGAAGGGCTGCAAGCGAGCGATCGCATCATTACATCCGGCACTCAACAGCTTGCAGACGGCGCACCCATTCGGCTATTAGAAAATGGGCAAAATGGGCAGCCTAGCCAGACCAGCGGCAACGGAACCGGCGGCGGCGGATGAAGTCCGTATTCGTCAATGTCCTAATTCTTAACTCTTGGCACCTTTAATCTCTTTTTCCTCATGTTCACCGATTTCTTTATCAAACGTCCCGTCTTCGCGTCGGTGTGTGCCCTACTCATTATCTTGGTGGGTGCAGTTGGCTACACACGGCTTCCGGTGCGAGAATATCCCGACATTGAGCCCCCTGTAGTCAATGTTTCAACGACCTATCCAGGGGCCAATCCGCGAATTGTTGAAACTGAAGTCACCGAAATTCTAGAAGATGAGATCAACGGTGTTGATGGCATCAAGACCCTAAGTTCTGAAAGTAGTCAATCGACTAGCAGTATTACGATTGAATTTGAGCTGACTCGCGACTTAGACACGGCGGCTCAAGACGTGCGCGATCGCGTTGGTCGTGCCGAGGGGAGCTTACCCGATGAGGCAGAAACACCCGTCGTCCGAAAACAGTCTGGAGACGCATCCGCGATCGTTTGGTTTGCGCTCTACGGTGAAAATTTCAGTACGTTGGAATTAAGCAACTATGCTGATCAAACACTGGTTGATCAGCTTGAATCAGTATCGGGGGTAAGCCGGGTTCAAATTGGAGGTGAACGTCGCTACGCGATGCGGCTATGGATTGACCCGCGTAAGCTAGCCGCTCGCAATCTCACCATTTTGGATGTTGAGCAAGTCCTCTTAGACGAGAATGTGTCGATTCCAAGCGGCATCGTTGAGGGAGAATTGAATGAGTTTTCAGTCCGCACGATTGGTCGACTACAAGAGCCTGAGGAATATGAAGACATCGTGCTAAGAAGTAATCCAGATGGCTCTCAAGTGCGGCTACAAGATGTGGGCTACGCAGAACTTGGCGCTGAAAACTATCGCTCGTTTGTTCGATTCAATCAGCAGTCGGCAGTGGGTCTAGGAATTATCAAACTTTCGGATGCTAATACGATACAAGTTGCCAGGGATGTGAAAGCAAAGATGCAGCAACTTGCTGAGGAGTTTCCTCAAGGTGTACAGTATGCGATCGCCTCTGATGATTCTCGCTTTGTCGATGTAGCTATCAATCGCGTTTGGCAGTCACTATTTTTTGCCGTTGGCTTGGTGATTTTGGTCATCTTTGTCTTTTTGCGAGATTGGCGAGCAACGCTGGTTCCTGCGGTGACGATTCCAGTGGCATTGATTGGCGCATTCGCCATGATGTATCTCTTAGACTTTTCAATCAACACGCTGACCCTGTTTGCGCTCACCCTCGCTACTGGGTTAGTTGTCGACGATACGATTGTGGTACTTGAAAACATCGTTCGCCACATTCAAGATGATGACATGCATCCCTTTCAAGCTGCGTTTATCGGCGTAGCAGAAGTTGTGTTTGCGGTCATTGCTACGACTGTCGTCTTGATTGCGGTGTTTGTCCCTGTCGGGTTTTCAACGGGCGTCACAGGACGACTCTTCACCGAATTTTCGTTGACCCTGGCTGGAGCCGTTGTGGTGTCATCCTTTGTGGCGCTAACCTTGGCTCCAAGCCTGTCAGCACGGCTGCTACGTCAAGGGGGAGCACCCAGCAACATTGTTTTTGACTGGTTTGAACGCACCTTCGATCAGCTCCGTCGGCTTTATAACACCACCCTGCGACAAGCCATGCAGTTTCGATTTATTGTCGTAGTTGCATTCATTGCCCTGTTAGGATTCACCTACGCAACGTTTACATTTTTGCCCCTATCTTTCTTGCCGACGGAGGACCGGGCCTCAGTTTTTACCATCGTGCGCGCACCAGAAGGCGTGAGCATCAACTACACCGATCGGGTGATACAGCAAGTCGAAGAAGCCTACAGCGAAATTCCAGAAGTAGAAAGCTACTTTACGATCGGTGGATTTACACCCGGCGGCGGCTCAGGCGTGAATGAGGGAATTGCGTTCGTCAATCTCAAGCCGTGGGAGCAGCGCACCGAACCGAGCGAGTCTCAGCAAGCCATTGTCAATCGATTGAGACAGCGATTTTCCAGTATCACCGATGCAGTCGTGCTTCCCATCAATCCATCGGGATTGCCTGGTGCAGGATTTAGCCAGCCGGTTCAGTTTGTGCTGCAAGGAAACGATCTCCAAAATCTGTCGCAAACGTCGAATAATTTGGCAAATCAAGCGCGTCAGCTTCCAGAACTCGTGAATGTCGATTCCAACTTTCAGCTCAATAAGCCTGAATTGCGAGTGTTAGTCGATCGCAAGCAAGCGGCTGATGTGGGCGTAACGGTGTCTGATATTGCTAGCACGCTTCAGATTCTCTTAGGTGGAGAAGATATCACCAGCTTCAATCTAGAAAATCGGCGCTTCGAAGTCATCGTTAAATCCCAAGATCGCTACCGAGACACAATCGATAGCATTGATAGCTTCTACGTGCGATCGCGCGACGATGAACTCGTGCCTTTAGCGAGTGTGGTGGATGTGGAGCGATCGACAACTCCGCCCCAAATCAATCACTTCAACCGTCTACGGTCTGCCACAATCCAAGGCAGTCCTGGTCCAGATGCAGGGCTAGGGGGGGCACTCACGGCGTTAGAAAATCTAGCGCAGCAGGTGTTGCCCAGTGAGATCACGACTGCCTTGTCAGGACAGTCTCTGCAATTTAGGGAAGCAGGTCAATCGACACTCTTTATCTTTGGGCTGGCGCTAGCGTTTATTTTCTTAGTGCTTGCTGCCCAATTTGAAAGCTATTTTGACCCCATCGTGATTTTGCTGGCAGTGCCGCTGTCTCTACTCGGCGCATTTGGCGCGCTGCTGATTGCCGGATTGAACCTAAACATTTATGGTCAGATTGGCTTGATTATGCTGATTGGCCTAGTGACGAAGAACTCGATTTTGATTGTAGAATTTGCCAACCAGCGACGAGAACAAGGCGAATCCACGATTCAAGCGGCGCTAGATGCGGGAGATGTTCGATTTCGCCCCATTTTAATGACGGCATTTTCAACGATCTTTGGACTGATGCCGCTAGCCCTTTCATCAGGAGCCGGCGCACTAAGCCGCGTCTCATTGGGCACCGTTGTGTTGGGGGGAATGATCATGGCTACGCTATTGAGCTTATACGTGATCCCCGTGTTCTACGTGATCGCCACCCGGTTCCAACGCCGCTTAGTGAGCAAGTCAATGGGTAAGTCTTAATTGCCCTGCGCATGGCATTACGAACTAAGACCTCTTTTTAATAACTCGGTTTCAGTCGACCGAACAGCCTTCTTCATCGCACGAAATATTCTCTGCAGCTTCAGCAGGGACAAGCGTGAATCCACCTACGCGGAGTCCTTCAAAGCCAAATTGGTCTTGTAAAACTTGGCTAAAGCTGGCGATGATATTGGGTAGCTGCTTTTCAATCTCAGCCCGCAACTGATCGGCTTCTGGGGGCGGATTTCCAACGGTTTCTATAGCCATAAGACAAAATGTCCTGAACTAATGATTATGTTCATTCTAGGTCGAAAGATTGGCAGCGGAAAGCAGAAGGCAGAAGGCAGAGGGTAGAAGGCAGAGGGTAGCTTTGCGTAGCAAAGGCGAAAGATAGACGATAAATACCTGCTACTTCACTATTGCTTCAGCCATTCAAGTTGCCCTAACGCACACGTTACTGGAGGGCCAGCAGACAATGAGCTTAGTCAACGGGGCTATGAGAAGGATCGAGGAAGAATCTGTCGATTACACGTCATAGATTCGGCTCTCAGGCGCATCGGGATACTGCTTGCAGTATTCCTCAAACGGAGTCATAGGTTGCTTTGCAAGTTGGCGGGATTGAGCTACTAGTAATTCTTCCACGATTTCCCAAGCAACAGATGATTCAGGTGAGGTGATTCCATAGGTTTGAGACATTGCGCGGGCCGTTTCACGAGCCTCTGCAAGCTGGACACTTAACGCTGGCTTAGTCGAATATGCTACTGTACGGTTCATTTGCTGATATGTAACAGTATTCTGGGTAGGTCGTTGGAGGGCCTGAACCATCTTTCAATCTCCGATGTAGTGGTCTATAGTTCGACTATATTCATAATTCGAGCTGATTTCAATAGTTGATTAATATAACTTTTGTTTATCAATGATAACGATTGCTTAACTCACTTAGCCTAACGCTCTCACTTCAGGACGTTCCGCATCGAGGTGCACTCGCGGACTCCCACAGACTCCAGTAAAATCAGAGGCTTGAAACTTGCGTTTCGCAAGCGACATGTATAGCCTTACGCTCTCGCGCTAGGACGTTAAACGTGTGGTGAGCCCCCGCGGCGCGGGGGCTCACCACACAAACCTAAGTCCGTAGGACTATAACGCGTAGCGTTCCGAAAGAAAGCGTATCTGTCAAGAGAAAGTTAGTCGCTAAGGCAACCAAGAACAGGACCTCTAAAACATCCTCTTGACGCGGTTACATGCCGCTACATAAAAAGGTGGTGGCATTTGGATGAATGCCTTACCCTGAAATAGTGAAACAAGTATTGATTGAGGCTCCAAACTCTCAAAACTGGGCAGGGATCATGACTGGAGAAGAGTTGCATCAGCTGGTGCTAGAAAAGTGGGGATATTCGTTTGACGTTCAACTGCGACGCATTCAAGATAAGGTATTTGTCCAAGTCATGTGGAAATATTTGGAACAGGTGTCTTTTCCGATGACCGAACCCGAATATGAGGCGCATCTAGATACCATTGCGAGCTATCTGAACGCGCTCGGTGGCACCGATCAGGTGAAAACATTTATCGACCAAACGCGCGATCGCCCTCGTTTAGGCAAGGCGGTTAGCATCCCCATTGATCTGGGTGCTCGATCATCGGAATGGATGCTTTAGGAGTCAATCCTGCCTTACGAAATGCGAGAGCCGAGGGGCACTTCACGATCAGGCTGAATCAGGGCAACGCCTCCAGTTTCCATCACAACGCCTAACACCAACACCTCAGACATGAAGGTGGCAATCTGGCGCGGTGGAAAGTTTGTCACTGCTAGCACCGACCGTCCCACCAACTCATCTAATTCATAAAACGTCGTGATTTGGGCGCTTGATTTTTTGATGCCTAATTCGCCAAAGTCAATCCAAAGCTGGTAAGCAGGCTTGCGAGCGTTAGGAAACTCCTTGGCATCAACAATTTTGCCAACTCGGATTTCAACTTTCTCAAAGTCGCTGTAGGTAATTTCTGTCATGGGTGCTGATGGCGATCACGAGCAAATCAACAGCAAGCAATCTAGAGAAAAGGGGCGATCGCCTAACGTTTAAACAGCAACACCAGCCCGACGCCGCCAAAATATAGCCCCACGACCGCGCCTCCCAACAAACTTTGGGTAACGGGGTCGGTTGAGGGAGTCAATACCGCACCCAAAACTGCAGCGCCTAAGAACACGTAGCGCCAGCCTGAGAGCATTTGCTTCGCTGAAACAATGCCCAACATTCCGAGAAGAAATTGCACAACAGGAATCTGAAATGCCAAACCTGTACTAAACATCAGCAACAACACAAACTCAAAGTATCGATCAATCGACCAGAGCTGCTCGACTACGTCTGCACCATAGCTGATAAAAAAGTTTAATGCAGCTGGAATTAGGAGAAAATAGGCAAACGCCAGCCCTCCAAAAAACAAGACGCTCGATCCCAACACAATAGGGCCTAACAAGCGACGTTCTCGACGGGTCAAGCCTGGAACCACAAAGCGAATAATCTGATACAGAACAAACGGACTCGCCAGCAGCAAACCGCTATAGCCTGCTACTTTGATCGATACAAAGAAATATTCCCCAGGCGAGAGTTGAAGAAACTTTGCGCCTTTTGCCGGGACCTCTAAAATTTCGACGATGCGGTTAACGAATGTAAAGCACGCGACTACTCCGACAAAAGCCGCAATGAGAGAATAAAAAATTCGGAATCGCAGTTCTTCCAAATGATCAAACAGCGACATTTCCACATCATCGGATGCCTCGTTAGAATCATTCGGGTCAGGTTGCCCATTCTTTGAAATCGCTGTCTTATTTTTTTCTTGCTGGGCTGAATCCGAAAGAGTGGTCATGAGTTTGCCTAAATCCTCGATTCCCTGTGTTGGCTGTATTGGCTGTATTGGCGCGTCATCGACTGTTGATTGGTGGTCGAGTCGCTTCGTTGACTATTGTATAGCAACCGCCCCAGTTCTTTGGGCAGTTGCACGTCAGCTTTCCCAGCTTAGTCCTCGGGTTAAGAGGCGTTTCCTTAAGCTATCTGGCTAATGCTATATATAGCAATCCTAGATGGGTTGTGAGAATCTAAGAGAAGCCACCCTATATCTAACGAATTGCTCTATGCTAGAA
>DBGGTD010000087.1:0-4760 GCA_051162585.1 Elainellaceae cyanobacterium | reverse complement strand
GGCTCCGTATCATCCACATTCAAAATGAATACCCTTGATTGATCCCCAATCGTCATCCGGGTCAGAATCGAAGAACTCGCAGATGTCTACCAACCGATCTGGCGTGATATCTAACGCATCAGCCAGTTCTTTCGCCGTGATATTACACTTTCCCATCAGTCCTGCGTTTCCCTCTCCAATCAATATGCAGCCAGCAGGCTGTCTCGCATGATTTTTAACTGCTCAAAGATCTCTGCATTTCCGCCATGATCAGGATGATGTTCTTTGGCGAGTTTGTTGAATGCCGATTTGATTTCGTCTGTCGTGGCTGTTTTGGGATTTAGATCAAATACTTTCCACGGCAAGAAATTCCGTAGTACATCGACTCCGTTGATTGATGTGGTTCCAATGGCATTCCGCTCACTGTCGGGTAAGCCTACAAACTTCCGGTATACTTTCAGCCACGCAGCTTTGTTCGTCATCTTGAGATGATGTTCTTGCACGAACAGTTTAAAGCTGCTGTCTTTCTTTAATTCTTGATATGACGAGCAGTTGAATGCTGCAATAACAGCATCCTTGAGGTCTTGCATGCTCGGCTCGACAGGCTTAAATGCTCCACCATTGACAAATTCAGCGAAGCTAAGCAAAATCTGCTCGTCATAGTCATGATGCTGAGCAAGTTCGCGAACCTTCGCCCTAACGTGATTGATATTGGGACGAGTTTTTCGTTTGCTTGAGGTTGTCGTTTTAGCCATGTTCTTCTCCAAAACCTGAGCATCTCGAATATGTTTAGTCCGTATGTGCTCAGACTTCTTCAAGATGCCCCAGTTCTCCGGAGAACTAACGACTCTAACTTCAAGTTCTTCAAAAATTAAAACGTCGAAACCGAGATTTTACAGAAACAAAATACGGATCGATTAGCATTATTACTATTAACCTAGCAACCAAAGAACTGGCATAGATTGGGGTGGCTTTCGACTCCGATATTCGCTACGACGTATCCTAGATATTTTTCTTAGCGGCTGCTATGCTCATGAATTGTTTAACGAGTTTGTGATAATCGAGCGTTGTCAGACTGTCATAATCAAGCTCGTTTTGAAGGAAGTTGTTGATATCTGTTTCTGTGAGACAAAACTGTACAGCCGTTTCTCGAATTAGCTGTGGTAAGTGATGGTGAGCATCACTGAATGCATAGTCTCGATTTAGAGAATCTTGGGATGCTCCCCAGGCATCCAGTAAATCTTTCAATAGAAGCTCAGTCTTGGTTTCGGTAGATTGTTTCATCAACTGACACCCGATTAGGCTCTTAGGTAGTGCATTCAAGAGAGAATAATAAATCATTCTTTGATTTATTGCGGTATGGACGGAAACTAGAGCGCTCCGAATCTGACACAGTTAGTCACGTTTCAAGAATCTCTCCGAAAACTCGCCAAGTTTGGCAATTATGATAAATCTTGACAGATTTTTACAATCTGTTGTCTTATGCGTTAGGACGCCAAACGTGTGTAGAACCTGTGCCGCGCGCGGGTTCTACACACAAATCTAAGCCCGTAGGGCTATAACGTTAGGATTTCCATTCAAAAAGCTGCGATCGCCCCTTATAGAAGTACATTTATACTATTGTCGTGCAGTTGCTTTTTGAGAACTCAGGTCGCATTGCACGCTAGCACGCCTATTAATCACTGGAGGATTTAGATAATGGATAATAATCCCAACATTCTCTCGCATATTTCAATTGGCACTAACCAGTTTGAACGAGCCGTTGCCTTCTATGACAAGGTGCTCTCTCACCTGGGTTGTCAGCGGATCATGGAGCATCCCGGAGCGATCGCCTATGGCAAGCAATACCCCGAATTTTGGGTGCAAACACCCATTAATGGTCAACCCGCGTCGGTTGGCAATGGGGCTCATATTGGTTTTATTGCTCCCAGCAAAGACGCTGTTCATGCGTTTTTTGACGCCGCATTAGCCTCTGGCGGTTCTGATGAGGGTGCTCCAGGCTCCAGACCTGACTATGGTGACCCCTACTATGGGTGCTTTGTTCGCGATCCCGATGGTCACAAGATTGAAGCCACATTTTGGGATATGCAAATGGATGCCGAACTCAATCCGGGCAAGCCTGACTAGGGCGACTGTAATGTCAGAGTGTGACAACTTGTGGTGAGCGTCACAGTTGTGCGATCGCATCTTTGCTAATCTTTGCGATGGTCTGCGATCGCACCAGTCGATTGGCAGTACGTGCTATCCTATCTGCTCTTGCTGTGTGGAGTTACATTAATTATGCGACGACGGGACGATTTGCTGTTTCCCATGAAGGAATATGAGCGTCGGTTATACAATTTGAGGCGACGCATGGGGAAACATCGGGTCGAAGCGCTGATCGTCACCGATCCAGAAGGATTGCACTATCTCACGACGTATCAGACGGTTGGATACTATTACTTTCAGGCACTGGTTGTCCCCTTAGAAGGCGACCCGTTTATGGTGATACGCCTGTTAGAAGATTCCAACGTTCAAACCCGCACTTGGGTTGAACATAGCCGTCCTTACATGGATACCGAAGACCCCATCGAAAAGCTCTATCACGCGCTTGAAGAGTTTGGTGTGTCAAAGTGTCGTATTGGTTATGATCGCAAAGGATATTTCTTTCGCAGCTTTGAGCAAGAAAAACTCAGGGCGATCTGCTCATCCGCCATATTTGTAGACTGTTCTGGGCTGGTTGAAGAAGACCGCATTATCAAATCAGCCGATGAAATCAACATCATGCGGCGGGCGGCGATCGCCACTGAAGCCGGGATGCGGGCTGGCATCGAAGCATCTACATCTGGCGTTAGTGAAAATGACATTGCCGCAGACATTCATCATGCGATGTATAAAGCAGGGGGGGAGTATCCGGCTATTTCGCCGTTTGTGGCATCGGGGCCTCGGGCGCTGATCGGTCATGCTACCTGGGAAGGACGCAAAATCGAGCCGGGCGATTGCATTATGCTTGAAATCGGCGGCTGCGTGCAGCGATATCACACTGCGATGATGCGGACTGTGTATGTGGGCGATCCGCCTGCCGGACTAAAGCAAGCAGAATCAATTGTGCTTGAAGCGGTGCAAGCATCCATTGACACCATCAAACCTGGAATTACGGCGGCAAAGGCGGATGCAGTGAATCGTTCCATCCTTGCGAGTAACTCCATCGGCGCTGGGCAAGCCACGCGGTCGGGCTATTCGATTGGCATCGGCTTTGCACCCGATTGGGGAGAAGGTCACATTCTCAGTCTCCAGCCCGATGAAACACGCCTGCTCGAAGAAAACATGACCTTTCATCTGATTCCTTGGATTCAAATTCCAGGACTTGGCATTATGGCATTGTCAGAGACAGTGCGTGTCACAGAAACAGGCTGTGAGCCATTTTTTGACTTTGAACGAAAGCTATTTGTAACCGATTGAGACAGTATGATGATGGCGAATGCTCAGACCGCTAACTCCTTTCTAGACGACTATCCCGATACCGTCGCCGTTGATATGCTGATTACTGACACATCTGGAATCCTGCGCGGCAAACGGATTCATGTCTCGATGCTAGAGAAAGTCTTGCAGGAAGGAATTCGCCTACCCGGATCGATGTTTTCGATGAATGTGCAGGGCGAAATCGTCTATGACACTCAATTTATCTTGGAAGAAGGGGAAGCCGATCGCCTTTGCATCCCGATTCCTCAGACGCTAGTACCCACGCCGTGGTCAAATCAGGCGATCGCCCAAGTCCTCGCAACGATGGTAGAACCCAATGGACAAGGCTTCTTTGCCGATCCGCGACAAGTACTCGCTAAGGTGCTCAACACCCTTGAAGCAAAGGGATTGCATCCGATGGTTGCCGTTGAGCTAGAGTTTTATCTGCTCGATCGAGAACGCGATGCTGATAGGGCATTGCAACCGGGGCGATCGCTCCTTACAGGAAGACGTCAGCGGCAAAACCAAGTCTATAGTATGAGCGAACTGGATGATGTATCACCCATCCTGCAAGAGATGGTGCAAGCCTGTGATATGCAAGGCATTAAAACCCATACCATTGTTGCTGAGTCTGCATCCGGGCATTTTGAAATCAATCTTGATCACCTACCGAATGCGCTCGATGCTGCAGATAAGGCGGTCATGTTCAAACGAGTGGTGAAAGGCGTTGCTGCACAGCATGGCATGGATGCCACCTTTATGTCAAAGCCGTTTGCATCGCGCTCAGGTAGCGGCATGCATGTTCACATTAGCCTAATGAATGAGGACGGCCAGAATGTGTTTGCCTCCGATGAAACACCGCTCGGCAGTGAAATCTTTCACTGGGCCATTGGTGGGCTGTGTCAGGCAATGCCTGAATCAATGGCAGTATTTGCGCCCAATGCCAATTCATTTCGACGATACAAAGACCGAGCCTTTGTGCCGCTGGCGCCCTGCTGGGGGCTCAATAATCGCACGACAGCGCTGCGGGTGCCGATGGGCGGGGCGGATGCGACTCGGATTGAGCATCGGGTCCCTGGGGCAGATGCAACTATCTACCTGGTGATTGCAGCCATGTTGGCGGGGATTGACTATGGAATTACGCATCACTCTGCACCACCGCCTCATGCAGAGGGCAATGCTTATGATCAATATCCGCCCAGCCTACCGCGCACGTGGCAGGATGCCTTACGAGTGTTTGATCAAGGCAGAATTTTGCCCAACTATTTTGGCAAAGACTATTGCTTTGTATACAGTCAATGCAAATGGGCAGAATATCGCACATTCAATGATTATGTAAC
>DBGGTD010000086.1:0-5792 GCA_051162585.1 Elainellaceae cyanobacterium | reverse complement strand
ATGAGGAACTCTCAGATGGCTCTCAAGTTTTTGCTCGATGCGCTGAGAGACCTCGTCTTCAAGCTCACTTGCAATGTTGTGAATCGCCTCTTGCCCATTCCGCCACGAGAGCCAACCCGTGATTCCTACAATGGCTGAAATTTGCAAGATAAACGGTACCACGAGAACAGCCCGAATGGGCACTCGCTTAGACCATCGCTGAATCTGGTTAAGTGCAGGCTTTAACACAGGTCGAAGGAGGCAAATAGCCTCAACAGAGCGCTCTTGATAAGAGAGTTAATCGACGCTTAACAGCTTTTCTGGTCTCAAGAGCTTAGTGAATATTGCATACCATAGCAGGCTGATATGGTTTTCTCAATCAATATTCACGTTCATCTAAGATTCCCCTATATCTCTAAGATGAACTATTTTGAGTCGATCGCCCACATAGTATCCCAGTCTTTGAGATAGAACAGCGTGAAACAGGCTGCTAGCATCGGCCACGCAGCAAAAAAGAGCAGATTGGCTCCCTCATAAGGATTGAAATATTTTTGAAGTGGCGTAACGGTAGAAATCGTGTGGAGAAACAAGATTGCTGCGTAGGTAAACTTTTTCTTAAAACCAACGACAAAGGCAATGACGATGATGAATTGAATCGCACCAATCAGGTAAATTAATGGATTTCCGAGTCCGCCAATAAAATAGAATGTCTCAAATACCGCAGCGGCATGGCTGGGGTTGATCAACTTATCAAGCGTCCACATCAGCATGACAAGAAACACGCCTAATCTCATTAGCAAAAGACAAAGCGGGAGTCGGGCATTAATACTATTCATTTTATTCACGTCGACCTCTTCGCACTAATGGATATGAATGAACCTTATATAGCGATCCTAAATCGCTTGTGAATTGTGTATGAGCAGTGGGGTAAGGCAGCCCACCGCTCACAACCCATTTGGGATTGCTATAGCTTTGACGAACACTGATTGAAAATAATTTTAAGGAGTTTCAATATTGATTAGCTGAGACACAGATAAGAATTGTCTTAACTATAGCGGTGTGCGCTTGGGTTAAGTACGGTGGTGTGGGGCACGGCGCGCCCCAGCCACCATTTCTGTACTTGACGCAATTGCAAATTGCTATAAATATGGGTGGACTAAATATGGGGGCTAGGATCGAGTTTCGACTGCGCTCAACTCTCGATTCTGGTAGGTTGAGCGCAGTCGAAACCGGGTTAATGGGTACGTTACTTGGACGCAGATCTCTTAGTAGTTACCTATCAGGCGTCAGCTATCAGCGATTAGCAATTAGCAGTCACTTATCACCTATCAGTTATGAAATGGGAGTGCGGGCATATGCTCGCGTTGGCAACGCCTAATACAAGCCAACAGGCAATGGAGCATCTGGCTCATGAATGGTCAAAATCTTATGTAATTGAGCGCAGCGATCTCGGTTCTTTCTATGAAGATGCTTACGATTGATATGTGCCAGGCTGTCTCTGGTCAGAATTAGAAACATTGACAGGCAAGACTCGAAAGAGGGACCCGTTAACTAAAATTTTGATGCGCTGGGCAAGGCGCAATTGAGCAATGGGTTCTCTCAAAATGGCAGCCGCTGCAACCAGAGACTCAGCAGTTTCGCGATCGCGGCAGTTGATGCGTAACACGCCCCACCATCGCGACAGCCGACAGCTTGGCAATGCTCTAATTTGCTGACACTCTAGCGGGTCTTCTCGATAAAAATCTAAGATTAATCGCGTGAGTTGTGAATACCAGTTCATGATCTTAAATGGGTAGCGTAGATATTACTGGTGTGGCTTATGCTTACAGCCTTATGTCTGTACAACAACAATCTGCTGTACATCAATCACCGTATTGAATTTATAGGATCGTCCTCACTACTTTCTCTTACTACTTTCATTGAACATCAGCACCCCTGAATGGCGACCGGATGCGCAAGAAGACTTAATGACTACTAGTTAGACTTAGTATTTTTAATAAATTGCTAAAGCCTTGAATATATAGGTCTTCTAGCGATTTTATTTCAAGGATTTTGCTTAACAATTTCGTATCAGTTCTTGAGAAAATGAGATAAAAATCAGGACTAATTTAAGCAAATTGATGTGACTACTCTATGACTACTCTATGACGACGCCATGAGTGTCAAGTTTAAGCGAATAAAATTGCGCTTGAACGTCGTAGTGGGACCAGGTACGGGCGATCGCCCTCTCGATTGCATGTCCCTGTTCCCCGTGGGCGAGGGCAAGCAGCGTCGGCCCAGCACCACTGATCACTAATCCATAGGCACCTGCAGATAGAGCCGCCTCATGCACGGCCTCATATCCCGGAATTAAGGGGTGTCGATAGGGTTGGTGGATGCGATCGCGCAAGGCAGCCCGCAACCACTCGACGTGACCTGTCTCAAGCCCTCGTATCAGTAGACCCAAATGAGCCGTATTGAAGATGGCATCAGCTCGACTGTAATGATCCGGAAGCACACGCCGAGCGGCAGAAGTTGACAGCTCAAAATTTGGCACTGCCAAGATCGGAGAGATGTCATCTTGCCAAGGAATAGGGCATATGATGGGCTGATTTTGATCGGAGGCCACGGTCAGTTGACACCCCCCTAATAGGGCTGGAACCACATTATCGGGATGTCCTTCAAGGGCGATCGCCAGTTGCATCACCTCTGTCGGGCAAAGCGGAGAACCCAGCAGGGCATTGGCACCAACCAGACCTCCAATGATGGCGGTTGCCGAGCTTCCCAAGCCTCGTGCCAGGGGAACTCCCAATTCAATACGTATCTTGACTGCTGGAACCGACTTGCCTGTATGTTGATAGACCTCTGAGAATGCTCGATAGGCAAGGTTGCTAGCGTCGGTGGCAACGCCTGCTGCATCCGAGCCCAATGCTTCAATGATTAACGATTCAGAACCTGGCAGGAGAGAAAATTGAAAGCGGTTATAGAGGGTTAGTGCTGCTCCTAAACAATCAAACCCAGGCCCAACGTTGGCAGTAGTCGCGGGCACAGTGACATGAACACTAGATAGGGTTGCCATAGGTCAGCGAAATTGAAAATGAGCAGAAATTAAGGAGCCCTGGACGCAGCACAAACGGGTTTGCCCTTTACAATTGGGCATAGCCAACCCGCAGTCAGCCTGAGTTCATTACTTTACCAGGTATTGAAGCAGGTTCAGCGATCGCTGTACCCCGTTATGGATTGAAATACCCGCTTATGGCATCTGAGGTTATTGTTATTAATCATCCATTAATCCAGCACAAACTGACGCTCATGCGGCGTGCTGAAACGAGTACGGCCAAATTTCGAGCCTTGCTTAAAGAAATCAGTATGTTGCTAGCCTATGAAGTCACTCGTGATTTGCCGCTCAAACTAGAACCGATCGAAACCCCCCTATCATCCATGGATGCGCCTGTGTTAGCACCCGACAAAAAGATGGTGATCGTTTCTATCATGCGGGCAGGGCAGGGAATCTTAGACGGCATGCTAGAGCTAATGCCATCGGCACGAGTAGGGCATATTGGGCTGTATCGCGATCCGAGAACCCTGGTTGTGATTGAGTACTATTTCAAAGTTCCGCATGATGTAGAAGACCGGGACATGCTGGTGGTTGACCCGATGCTAGCAACGGGAAATTCAGCGGTGGCAGCAGTGGGTCGCCTTAAAGAAACGATTCCCAAGTCAATCAAATTTATTTGCTTACTGGCTGCTCCAGAAGGGATTAAACACTTTCATGAGCAGCATCCGGATGTGCCGATTTACACGGCTGCTGTCGATGAGAAGCTTGATAAACACGGTTACATCATTCCAGGTGTAGGCGATGCGGGCGATCGCCTCTTTGGCACAAAGTAACCACAGAGTTCTACAAGCCTAGATAATTATTTAGGCGATTATTTAAGCGATTATTTAGGCGATCGCCACGGCTCCTTTAAGCTCAAAGATTTTCTCAATGACATCAGACACAACCCGATCAGGCGTTGAAGCCCCAGACGTAACGCCGACTACGATGTTGCCTGAGGGCAACCAATGGTCTTGAATTTCCAAATCTTGATTAAGGGGCTTATGTTCGACTTGATTGCCAGGCCCAATCCGCGCCGCGCTATCGATGTGATACGAAGGAATCCCGTGCTCAATTGCAATCTCTTGGAGATGCGTCGTATTCGATGAGTTATAGCCGCCAATGACGACCATAAGGTCAAGAGGATGGTCGACCAGCTCATACATGGCATCTTGTCTCTCTTGAGTCGCATCGCAAATGGTGTTGAAACTCATAAAATGCCCGTTGACCGCCGCAGGACCATATTTTTTGATCAAGGTACGCTCAAATAGCTTACCAATCTGCTCGGTTTCCCCTTTTAGCATTGTGGTTTGGTTGGCAATGCCAAGGTGAACCAAATCTCTGTCAGGATCAAACCCATCTGAACACGCGTGACCAAACTTTGCCATAAACTCGTCGCGATTGCCGCCATTGAGAATATAATCGCAAACGTATTCGGCTTCCTGCATATTCAGCACTACGAGATACGTGCCTGCGAAGGAGCTAGTTGCCACCGTTTCTTCATGCTTATATTTGCCATGAATAATGGATGTAAACTCCTTTTTCTTGTGCTTTTCGACCGAGTTCCAAACCTTGGAAACCCACGGGCAAGTGGTGTCTACAATGGTGCATCCGTTATCGTTGAGAAACTCCATCTCTTGGACGCTAGCACCAAAGGCCGGAAGAATCACCACATCGCCTCGATCGACAACCGAAAAATCTTTGATGTCGTCTTCTACAGGGATAAATCCGACATTCATCTCACGGAGACGCTGATTTACCGACGGGTTGTGAATGATTTCGTTCGTAATCCAAATGCGCTCGGAAGGAAAGTGCTGGCGAGTTTCATATGCCATAGCAACCGCTCGCTCGACCCCCCAACAGAAACCAAATGCCTCAGCCAGTCGAATCGTGACATCGCCGCGCGTTAGGGTGTATTGGTTGTCACGAATCTCTTGAATCAAATTACTCTTATATTCAGTGTCCATGACACCCGAAACATCGGCATCATGACCAAACCCTTTGCGATAATACTTTTCAGACTGATTGAGCGATCGCTTAAACGCTTTTGTATCCATGTCTGACCTTTGAATAGAAATCAATATTAACTTGTTTTTAGCCTACCAAAGTGTGAGGTGCTAAGGATCTGCAAACAATAACGTCATGCTCTAGAGCAGTTAGTACGTAGCGGTCAGTAGTTAGCCTGATTGACTAACAAAACTAACATACTGGCGGCTGTTCGCCCGTTGAGCGATCGCAGTGCTGCTGTAAACCGTGTGACGTCTGTTGAGCGATCGCCATGCCTCTGTAGAGTCGATCAATGTAATGTGAGTCGTCGCAATGCAATGATCATAGATAACATTCACATGTCGAGCCCTGATCATTCGATGTTGCTCTATGACAATGGCATGTTTGTCGATGACAATCCTTCTGTAACGGCTGCAATCCTATGTCGACCGATAACAATCCTTCTGTAGCCGCTGCAATCCTATGTTGAGCGATGACAATCCTTCTGCAACGATTGCAATCCTATGTTGACCGATGACAATCTGTAACAGCCACAATCCTATGCCGCTGCAAAAAGTTTTGTCAGTCAACCAGGTGGTTAGCACTTAGCAGTTATGGCCCTACGGGCTCAGGTTTGCGTGTAGAGCCCCCGCGGCGCGGGGGCTCTACACAGGTTCAACGTCCTAACGCGAGAGTGTACGGCTATAACAGTCAGTACTCAGAGAAAAGCTGATAGCTGATGTCTGATAGC
>DBGGTD010000085.1:0-5493 GCA_051162585.1 Elainellaceae cyanobacterium | reverse complement strand
GTTTGAGGCATCCCCTCAGACCGAGATAGAAGTTCAAACATGCAGCATCGCTGGAATCTATAGTTCTGAACGAATTCCGTGCGATCGCTTGATATGCAGTTAAGGAGTATCAACCCATGACGGAACCTGCAAAGACTCTTTGTCCCTACTGTGGCGTAGGCTGTGGTCTAGATGTGTTTCCTCCGGCTCAAGCTGGTAAAGCAACCCATCGAGATAGTCAAGGAAACCCTATTTGGAAAGTGCAGGGCGATCGCTCTCACCCATCTAGCAAAGGGCAGGTTTGCGTCAAGGGGGCGACAATTAGTGAATCCCTCGACAAAGATCGTCTCAAATATCCCATGCTGCGTGATTCATTGGATGAACCATTTCGGCGCGTCAGTTGGGACGACGCATTTGAGCGTATTGTGAATCGTATTCAAACCGTGCGGTTGACTCAAGGCACTGATGCTATTTGCATGTATGGGTCTGGGCAGTTTCAAACCGAAGACTACTACATTGCCCAAAAGCTGATGAAGGGCTATTTGGGCACCAATAATTTTGATGCCAATTCTCGGCTGTGCATGTCGTCTGCTGTTGCCGGATATATTCAAAGTTTTGGGGCAGACGGTCCACCCTGTTGCTATGACGATCTTGACATCACAGACTGTGCATTTCTAATTGGTACCAACACCGCTGAATGTCATCCGATTATTTTCAACCGTCTCCGAAAGCATCATAGGAAAAATCGCCACGTCAAAATGATTGTGGTAGATCCGCGCCGTACTTCGACCGCAGATGCTGCCGATTTACATTTGGCAATTCGCCCAGGCACCGATATTGATCTGTTGAATGGCATGGCGCACCTGCTCATGCGATGGGGATATATCAACGCGCCGTTCATCGATGAATGTACTCAAGGGTTTCCAGAATTTACGGATGTGATTCGTCAATATCCGCCCGAGCTTGTGGCGCGTCGCTGTGGCATTCGCATCGATGAATTGGAGTTGGCGGCTCGATATTGGGGCAAATCTGATCGGGTGTTGTCGCTCTGGTCAATGGGCATCAACCAATCGTCAGAAGGAACAGCGAAAGTCAGAACCCTAATCAACCTGCACCTGATGACAGGAAACATGGGTAAGCCAGGGGCGGGGCCGTTTTCGCTAACCGGGCAGCCCAATGCAATGGGGGGGCGCGAAGCTGGAGGGCTGTCCCACATCCTGCCAGGATATCGTGTGGTAAAAAACCCAAATCATCGAGCTGAGCTAGAGCGCCTTTGGGGGCTTTCACCAGACAGCATTTCTCCCCATGCCGGACGCGATGCCTGGAGCATGATCACCGGACTTGAGCAGGAAAATGTTGGGCTGCTTTGGATTGCTGCCACCAATCCGGCGGTGAGTATGCCTGATTTAGAACGCACGAAAGCGGCTCTGCTCAAATCTCCCTTCACAGTCTATCAAGACGCCTACTATCCGACTGAAACTGCAAACTATGCTCACGTGCTGCTGCCCGCTTCCCAGTGGAGCGAAAAAACTGGAACGATGACCAATTCTGAACGGGTTGTAACCCTTTGCCCGGCATTTCGTCTGCCTCCAGGACACGCCAAAGCAGACTGGGAAATCTTTGCAGAAGTAGGGAGACGACTTGGTTTTGAACACCCGTTTAATTTCAAGGATGCCGCTGCGGTTCATGCCGAATTTGTCGAGCTCACGCGCGATCGCCCGTGTGATATGACTGGCATCAGCCACGATCGCCTCCGTCATGACGGCCCTATTCAATGGCCCTGCCCCGATCAGGACAGTCAGAATTCGAGCGAAAAACTCGTTCAGGAGCTAGAGAATCGCAGAGATACCTCCCATTCTCCAGACCCCAAACGCCTCTACACCGATCTCCGCTTTCACACCCCAGACGGACGCGCTCGATTTTCGGCATACCATTCCAACGGATTAGCCGAACCGCCCAATCCTGACTATCCCCTGGTGCTCACAACGGGTAGGCTCTACGGGCACTGGCACACCCAAACCCGCACAGGGCGCATTGAAAAAATTCGTAAGATGCATCCAACCCCCTTCTTGGAGGTTCATCCCAAAGATGCTAAGAAGCTCGATTTAGTAGATCAGCAACGGATTGAAGTGCGATCGCGCCGAGGGTATGCTCATTTGCCCATCAAAATTACAACGGCGATCGCACCTGGGACGGTCTTTATGCCGATGCACTGGGGATCATTGTGGGGCGATCAAACAGAAGTCAACGCGCTGACCCATCCAGAAGCCTGCCCAGACTCAATACAGCCCGAGTTGAAAGCCTGTGCGGTGAAGCTTTTGCCCATCTCATCGCCAACTGCTTCGATGTCAGAAAAGCATCCTCAAACTACAGCGATCCTAAATCGCTTGTGAATTGGGTTTGCTATACGTCAGCCCTATAGCACAGCAGACGATAGAAGACAGAACCCTACTAAGAATCTATCTGAAACCCCGAAGTACTACTCAACTCCAAAAGAGGCCGTCCTCGAATGGATGACCGCCAAGTCCTAGACGGAATTTTCTAATGTTAAACCGCTGACGGATAGGTTTCTGGTACTTCATCGGTGCTTGGTTGAACCTGTTCGAGGGGTTCAGCTGCACGTGATGTGTCAATGTGAATTACCGCATCGAATTGATCAGACAATCGAGCACTAAAGTAATGGCTAATACGCTCAGTTTCAGGACGGTAAATTACACCGATCGCCCGCTCTAGACGAGGAGATCGCAATTGCTGAAATAGGTTTGGGTCGTCAAGCCTCAAGAAAAACCGATCAATTCCGACATCATGAAACAGCGCCTCATAGCTGTCTGATAAGGCAGGACGAACTCGCTTCAATTCTACGGGGGCATTCCAATTTGATGCCGCAGCAACTGTCCCCGTATAAGTGCTAAAGCCCACCAATACCACATCATTCTGATAGCGCTCACGCACTAATTGTCCTACATTAAGCTCTCCTTGTGATCCCATATCGGTGGCGCGGGCATCTCCTAGATGGGAATTGTGTGCCCACAGCACCACTTTAGGCGGGGTGCTGTCTTGACTCAGATGAGCGACGAGGTGATCTAACGTTTCTGCCATGTGGCGATCGCGCAAATTCCATGACAAGATGCGTCCTCTAAACATCGACCGATAATACTCTTCGGCATTCTTGACCAACCGAGCATTTTGTTCGGCATAGAAATATTCGTCTTCGGGCACAC
Organism: Elainellaceae cyanobacterium; assembly: GCA_051162585.1. Classification (GTDB taxonomy): domain Bacteria; phylum Cyanobacteriota; class Cyanobacteriia; order CAZCXK01; family CAZCXK01; genus DBGGTD01. Next base: position 2,293 of record DBGGTD010000085.1, on the reverse strand, counting down.
GACCATCTCTCTTGGCATAATCTGCAACATGGCGTTGCAAATCAAGCAGTTGATTAATCACCGCATCTCTGCAGGACTGACTCAAATTGAAGCTAGCGGCGTATCCATAACTTTGACTATCTTCCCCAAAATGTTCGAAGCATGAATAGCGATAGCGGGCTCGTTGGGCGGCTTCGGGATCTACCTGATCCAAGTATTTGAGAACTGCCTCAATCGAGTTGTAGAGACTATAGAGGTCAAGTCCATAAAAGCCAACGTTGCGATCGCTCTCTGATAAGGAGTCATTATAGCCACGCAGCCAATCTACGAACCTCAGCACATCAGTATTACGCCACATCCAGGTAGGAAACCGACGGAAGTTTTCTAGGGCGACGTTCGCAGTAGGATCATCACTTACGCCTCGAACAAACCGATTAACTCGATACGCATCCGGCCAATCAGCTTCGACCGCTACAGCTGTAAACCCCTTTTCTTGAATCAGTCGCTTTGTGATTTCCGCTCGCTCATAGTAGAAATCATGAGTGCCATGGGATGCTTCCCCAAGCAACACATAGTGGGCATCTCCAATGCGATCCAGGAGTGCATCATAATCGGAGGCATTTCCAGATAGGGGATGAGCCGCTTGGCGAATAGTGGTAGCAAGGTTTGGTTGCGTTTGGTCGACCATGGTATTGCTTCCTCCAAAGGATAGTTGATCGAGTTTAGGAACATGGATGAAATAATCTGCCAAATTGTCACGTTTGCGGGGGCATGGCATGCCATGTCCTCATCCAGAAAATTCCACGTTAGTAAATTTCTATTTCCTAGCGATCGCCTGCACTTCCAGCCAAATGTTGCTGACGGCGTTCGGCTTGCTTCAATAATTGTCGAACTTCATCATCTGTGGTTTGAGAAAAGTTTTTGTACCACAAGCCCACGGCGTAAAAAGGCTGAGGCGTCTCTGCGCAAATCATTTCATCTACTTTATCTGCGAGTGCTTCGCAAACCTCGGGTGCAGCAACAGGCACGGCACCAATAATTTTAGCGGGATGCTGGTGGTGAAGTGCCGCGATCGCGGCTTGCATCGTTGCCCCTGTTGCTAGACCGTCATCTACCAAAATCACGATGCGATCACGCAGTTCAGGTGCAGGGCGATTATCTCGATAGACTTGCTCCCGGCGTTCCAGTTCTCGTTGCTCTTTGAATGCAACCTGATCAACAATGTCAGGCGAAATTCTTAATGAATTGACGACTCGATCATTGAGATAGCGGACTCCTCCTGTGGCGATCGCTCCCATTGCCAGTTCTTCGTGCTTAGGAACTCCCAGCTTGCGAACCACATATACGTCTAGAGGAGCACCAAGCTCTTTTGCAACCTCGTAGGCGACAGGGATTCCACCCCGTGGCAATCCGAGAACAATCACGTCCGGGCGATTGGCGTAACGCCGCAACGCAGTTGCAAGTTTTTGTCCTGATTCAGTTCGATCTTGAAATTTCATTGGGATTATTCGAATTTGATTTGAATTAGTAGTGTTTGATAACTTAATGCGGTATGTTCAACGCGGCGCATCGGTAAGCCATATCCCTCTTGGAGTGTAGCGGTACGTCCAGCTAAACCACTGGGCTCTTATAGCGTGAATTAGTAGAATCAACTAGCACCGGCGTAGTCACGCTGACAGCATTGACGCAACCCATACTGCTCGGGAGCTTTCGGCCATTAAATACCCCCAAGCAAATTGGATTAGGTTACCTACTGATTCGTTACCAAACGGGCATAGAAGAAGTACTATGCCCGCAAAAATATGGTACGAATCAGGAATACCTGGTGGCATCCTTTCCGATAAATTACTACATTAGCTATTACTCATACTGCCAATGGGACTTTGATCGGCACCACCTTCTGGACGACGTTGCCAGGTTCCATCATCGCCTTGTTCGTAGTCGTTCTTAATGGTGTCCCACGCAATCTGAGCTGCCTTCTCTGAACTCACTCCGTCGGATTCGGCGCTATTGTAAGCTGTCATAAAGATCTGCTGTCCCTCGTGAGGTAGTGCTTCTTTGACGTCTTGAGGCAAGTTTTCAAGTTGTTCGTATGCCATAGTTAAGTCCTCCTAACTAATCAGTGAAAACTGTTGTAAACGGTTGTAAAAAACTCTGCAACAAACGATTACGCGCAAATCATTTGTTGCAATTGCTTTGCCTGCTTTATTGGCTTCCGATTTTTTCTTCCGCTTTGCTTTTTACTACGTTGTACTTATAGCGATCCTAAATCGCTTGTGAATTGTGCGTGAGCGGTGGGGCGGGCGGCGCCCGC
>DBGGTD010000084.1:0-2826 GCA_051162585.1 Elainellaceae cyanobacterium | reverse complement strand
GGGTACAATTATCGTTGCCGTTACCGTGGGGCAGGTTGTGATGTGAGATTAGGGGCGATCGCGCCTTATCTTTGAACTAGGTAATTTGTCTTGACATACCATTTGCCTTGACATGCGCGTTGTCTCGAAATTGTATAGCCTAACGCTTTCGCGTTAGGACGCTGAACGTGTGTAGAGCCCGCGCGCCGCGTGGGTTCTACACACAAACCTAAACCCGTAGGGCTATATTTCGAAACATGTCTTGTGTTTTGAAACGTATATAGATATTACAAACCCTGAACTTACATGAGCTAACGATAAGATGAGGACAGGAACCTTGACATTGGTGGCAAGGAAAATTTTTTATGACGGCTAATACTCTCGACGTTCGTTCCATTCTAGATATACTGCGTCCTGTCCAAGATCCAGAACTTCAAAAAAGCCTTGTTGATCTGAACATGATTCGAAATGTTGGAGTCAACGAAGGCAAGGTAAGCTTTACGCTGGTTTTAACGACGCCCGCGTGTCCATTGCGAGAATTTATTGTTGAAGATTGCGAAAAGGCAGTCCGGACATTGCCTGGCGTTGATACTGTCGACATTGAGGTGACTGCCGAAACGCCTCAACAAAAATCGTTGCTGGATCGCCAAGGAATTGACGGCGTCAAAAATATTGTGGCAATTTCGAGCGGTAAGGGCGGCGTTGGCAAAAGCACGGTTGCAGTCAATATTGCCGTATCGCTAGCTAACGCAGGCGCAGCGGTTGGCATGATTGACGCAGATATTTATGGTCCGAATGTGCCGACAATGCTGGGCTTGGCAAACGCTAACGTAACCGTACAAGAGGGTTCGCAGGGACAGATTTTAGAGCCTGCCTTCAATTACGGTGTGAAGCTGGTTTCAATGGGTTTTCTCATCGATCCAGATCAACCCGTCGTTTGGCGAGGTCCCATGTTGAATGGCATTATTCGTCAATTTCTCTATCAGGTGAATTGGGGCGCCCTAGATTATCTGATTGTTGATATGCCTCCAGGTACGGGTGACGCTCAACTGACCATGGCACAGGCTGTGCCGATGGCAGGTGCTGTTATTGTGACGACGCCTCAGAATGTTTCGCTGCTCGATTCTCGTCGAGGGCTGCGGATGTTCCAGCAGTTGCAGGTGCCTGTGTTGGGGATTGTTGAAAATATGAGCTATTTCATTCCGCCTGATTTGCCCGATCGCCAATACGATATTTTTGGGTCAGGGGGGGGAGAGAAGACCTCTCAGGAGTTAAACCTGCCGCTCTTAGGCTGCATTCCACTAGAGATTCCGCTGAGAGAAGGCGGGGATAGTGGCGTGCCGATTGTGATTGATCGTCCTGATTCGGCGTCTGCAAAATCGTTAAAGGCGATCGCCCAGAAAGTTGCCGCACAAGTTTCTGTTGCAGCGTTAGCATAAGCGAAGAATGAGACCAGGGGTTAGGTGAAAGGATAGAGGGATTGAACATTGAGTGACCTTTTCTCATTAAGTTACAGAGTTCAGCCCTCTCTCCCCGCCTCGCCTCTAAACTCCTATTTCTATCTCCTTGTTCTATGCTTCAACGATCACTGAGTCGCGTCACCTGGAAGTCCCTCCTCCAAGCCTGGGAAGAGATCGATTGGTTTTTGCTGCTGCTGCTAGTTGGGTTAACAGCCTTAGGCGGTTTGATGATCCGCAGCACTGAGCTAAATCAAGGTTTAGAGGGCTATTGGCTCCAGCATTGGATTTTGGGTGGAATTGGTCTAGGTATTGCTCTCATTATTGCTCGTTGGCGATATGAGAATCTAATCAGCTGGCATTGGATTATCTATGGCATTACCAACGTATCGCTCTTAGCGGTGATGTTTGTGGGGACTGATGCACTAGGCGCACAGCGCTGGATTACTATCTTCGGGTTTAACGTTCAGCCATCAGAATTTGCTAAGTTAGGGCTTATCATTACTCTGGCTGGTGTTCTGCATGAAAGTACTGCTTCTAGAATTCCAAATGTACTCAAAACCCTCGCGATAACTGCCTTGCCGTGGGGATTGGTATTCCTGCAGCCTGATTTAGGTACCTCACTGGTGTTTGGGGCGATTACTCTAGGCATGCTCTATTGGGCAAATGCAAATCCGGGCTGGCTAATTTTGCTGATATCTCCCCTAGTATCTGCGATTTTGTTTAGCTTATTTTTGCCAGGATGGTTTGTCTGGGTAGCAATCATGGTGGCGATCGCCTGGATTAGTCTGCCCTGGAAATGGATTGGTGCATTAGGGGCAGCAGTCGTCAACCTGATTTCGGGAGAATTGGGAAAACTTTTCTGGGGATTGCTGAAAGACTATCAAAAAGATCGTCTTATTTTATTTCTCGATCCTGATAAAGATCCGCTGGGCGGTGGATATCACCTGATTCAATCTCGAATAGCAATTGGTGCAGGAGAGCTCTGGGGCAGGGGATTAAATCAAGGCACTCAAACTCAGCTCAACTTCATTCCAGAACAGCATACCGATTTTATTTTTTCAGCCATTGGTGAAGAATTAGGATTCATTGGCTGTTTTACAGTATTGGTAGTGTTTTGGCTCGTCTGCCTGCGACTGGTCATCATTGCTCAAAATGCCAAAGATAACTTCGGGTCTTTACTGGCAATTGGAGTGCTGTCGATGATCGTATTCCAGGTGACAGTTAATGTTGGCATGACAATTGGCTTGGCTCCCGTAACGGGTATTCCCCTACCTTGGATCAGCTATGGGCGATCGGCTCTATTAACTAACTTCGTCGCCATTGGGCTAGTCGAATCTGTCGCCAACTTTCGTCATCGATTGAGATTTTAAGCCATGCTTGTATGAGG
>DBGGTD010000083.1:0-5116 GCA_051162585.1 Elainellaceae cyanobacterium | reverse complement strand
ATGGCTAGAGTATGCGATCGCCATTTGCGGAGCCCTTGCCATTCAGGGCGGGCCCATCTTTTGGGTCAGCGGACATCGCCAACACCATGCCTATACTGAAGATGTTGAAAATGATCCCTATTCTGCCAAGCGTGGATTCTGGTGGAGCCATATTCTCTGGATTCTCTATCCTCAACCTAAAGCATTTGACCAAAAATGCTATAGCAAATACGCCCCTGATTTGATGCGTCAGCCTTTCTACCGTTGGCTCAACCGCAACTTTTTGCTGCTGCAAGTGCCACTAGCAGTCTTGCTATACGCGATTGGTGGATGGTCGTTTGTGATTTACGGTATTTTCGTTCGGGCCGTCTTTTTGTGGCATTCAACCTGGTTTGTCAACTCTGCGACTCATAAATGGGGATATCGCACGTTCGCGGCTGACGATAACGCTCGCAATCTGTGGTGGGTATCACTTATAACCTATGGAGAAGGCTGGCACAATAATCACCATGCGTTTCCTCGCTCGGCACAAACAGGATGGCGCTGGTGGGAAGTCGACGCGACGTGGTGGACGATTCAGCTTTTAGAAAGGTTGGGTCTTGCTAAAAAGGTCGGCGTCATTCCAGTCAAACGCGACAAGCAGCCTGCTCAGTAGCCTAGTGTGCGATCGCCCCGTGAATTGTAACCAAGTCCAGACCCGGATTCTGTCTGTGAGACAACTTCAGATTCCCCAATGGACTTGGTTTCACGGCTACAGCGTTCGCTACTCTAAGCAAAGAGGAGCCAAACCGAGATATCGAATCCCCTCAGGGGTGACATCAAATCGACAGGGAAGCACCTCAACCCCTTTGGCGATCGCCTCTCTCAGCAACCGTCCATACTCGGGATCAGTACGATCTCCCGGCGAAAAATGGGTACAGTCACCTCGATTAATGTAGTACAGCATGACGGCTCTTGCATCAGGGCGCAATGCCATCAGATCATGCAGGTGCTTTTGCCCTCGGGTTGTCACCGTATCCGGAAACAGTGCAAGTGTCCCTTGCACCCACGTGGTGTTCTTGACTTCTAGATATAGGGGAAGCTGATTTTTCCCGGTTAGCAAAAAGTCAATTCGACTCTTGCCATTTGCGCCGTATGCCACTTCTTGGCGGATATCACTGTAGCAGCCTAGCTCAGGAAATAAAGATGCCTGAAGCGCAGACTTAATCACCCGATTGGGAAGCGCTGTATTCACGCCAACCCAGGTGGGCTCTGTGTCGGCTGCCTCGATCAATTCCCAAGTATAGGCAAGCTTACGTTTTGGGTTATCGCTACGTGACACCTGCACTCGGCTACCGACCTTGCACACACCCGTCATCGGTCCGGTATTGGGGCAATGGGCGGTGATTGTTTCTCCAGAATCAAGCTGAATATCGGCAAAGAATCGTTTGTATCGTTTAAGCAACAGACCGGGATAGAGAGTGGGATACGGATAATGCCAATCAGTCATGAGAAGGATGCTTGAGTTCAAAGAGGTTGAGGTTAAGGTTAATGCCGTAATATCGGGTTGTGCGACCTTTGGGAATCATACCAAGCCGCCGAGCAACGCGAATGGATGCCGTATTTTCAGGGTTTGTGACGGCATAAATGATGGGTAATTTGAGCCGATAAAACCCATAATCAAGCGCCATTCGCCCGCCTTCAGTCGCATACCCGTTTCCCCATGCCGATTTTTTCAGGTGCCAGCCGACTTCCCAATCTGAGGTGGGTGTCTGATTTCCGTCGGGTAATCGTTTTAAGAGAATCGTTCCCACCAGGTCGTGCTTTAATTTATCGAAAATTGCCCAAAATCCGCTGCCATCATTGAGTTGGATAATCTGATTGGCCCGGTTGCGAAGCGCTGCTTGCATCGATTCCACGCTCTCTTGGGTCGCCCCGTTGCCAATGTAGCGCATCACGTCTGGATCGCCATAAATCTCAAAGGCTCGTTCAGCCTCAGTTTCAGGATTCCAGTCTCGAAGAATAAGGCGATCGCTCTCGGCTACGATGGTCATTAGCAGATGATGTGAAGGAAGGATTGGAATAAAATTTCGGGCTAAATGATATCACTCAGGCGATCGCGGCTTTCTTTTATTTTCAATAGTCTCAGAAACGTTCGCCAGTTGAGTGCCTTTTGCTGCATTCGCTGCTTGAGATCAGTTGCGGCTGTCGTCAACCCTCCATCGGCTCCGTCAATGAAGTGAACCTGTCGCCCATTGCGTTCAAACACCAAGCAGGTCATCAACACGCGATCGGACACATGCAGCCCGTAAACCAATTCTCCGGAGCGATATCGCTCGTCTAAATAGTGGCTGAGTTGCTGGCTCTGGGACGAATTGCCAGAAATAATCATTCTCAGCGTATCGTCAAATTTTTGATAGTCTGTCGCAGCCGCGACGCACGTGGGATAAGCCCCCCAATCGGTATCACCCAAGGCCAGCTTGAAGCGCATAAAAATGGCGCCAAGAAGGTTCTCTAACCAAATTTGGCAAAGATAGGTAAAGCGCTTTAAAGCGCCTTGCGAACCCGTGCGAATATTCACCTCAGTAGAAAGCTGGTGAGGGTTAAACGTTAGGTGTAAATGTTGGCTGGCAAGAGGATGAAAATTTTCGCTCGTTCCGTAGATGCGCTGAATCGTTGACAACACGTCTCGATAGGTTTGATCAGCCCAGCGGCTATGGGCGATCGCCATTACATGGAGGCTCACCACTTCGTCGTGAGCTGCTTGAATATCTTGCCAGCGACATTCTAATCCTGAAAAATCAGCTCGATGGGGATGGTGAGGATGCTGGAGCCGAAACCCTCCTGAAATGCCATGTTCTTTGACGATTTCGGTGGCATAAGTCAACCCACCGCCCCTAAACATGGCCTGATAATAATGATCAGACACTTTGAGCTTCGCGATTTTAAGGCTGTAGCCTTTTTCTACTATCGTAGAAACTGGAATCGTGCCAATTCTGAGCTGAAGTTTGAATCTTGACCACGCCATGTGCTGATTTGCCAGCAGGGTTTCTTGGGCAGCCTCAAACAGCGACGGGGGGATCAGAATTGACGCGCCATCTCCCCCAAATACAAACGGAAGCTCGATGTCACGGTTGAGGTTGAGCATCGACACGATCGAACATGCCCCCAGCATGTTGATATCTTTATAACGTCCCTCAGCGATCGCCTGGGTTGACCCAACCACGTCTGTAATGACGATATACCAACTATTTGGAACTGAGACAAAGCTTTGAGGGTCTGTAATCTCGATGAGCGCCCTCAGCGGTTTTAGTCTGGAATAAAAGTGATCGATCAGCATTGGGGCAGCCTGATGAGGATGAGCGAATGTCTCAAAACAACGGCTTCGGTTTGGGCAACCCTGATCTGTGAATTGATTTGTGAATTTTTGGCGCGGGCGTCATACCGTTTTAGATTTTAGATTTTAGATTTTGGATTGTGGAAGCCTGATGAGGCAACGGTTTCAATCCATTATCTGTTGCATCGTCTCTCTAAATTGGTATCCCTATGCCATGATTACCCTACAGAACTTAGAATTCTGAACTTAGAATTCTGAACTTAGAATTCCCAGAGATGACCTGACTGTCACCTCTAGACGGGGTAATTAATTCAACTCAAAAAAATAATGACAAGTCGTCAGCAATGGCAGACCTGACTTCATTATAAATTTTTACCAATGAACAGATCGGCATACTGTGCTTCAATTCACGCTTAAATAAGTGAGTTCACCTTGGGAGGCATCGCTCAAACGTGTCTGACACAAAACCCACTTCTCGATCGCTAGCCAACATTGCTGGTATTGTGGCGATCGCTACCCTTGTCAGCAAACTCTTTGGTTTGGTGCGCCAGCAGGCAATCGCCGCAGCGTTTGGGGTCGGGGCTGCTGTCGACGCGTACAACTATGCCTATGTGATTCCAGGATTTTTGCTAGTGCTCTTGGGAGGCATCAACGGGCCGTTTCATAGCGCCATGGTGAGTGTCCTTTCTAAACGCAGCCGAGACGATGCAGCGCCCCTGGTCGAAACCATGACCACGCTGGTGGGCGGGGTGTTGCTCGTCGTGACGCTATTGCTGATTGTATTTGCCGAACCGCTGATTGATGTAGTGGCTCCCGGATTGAGCCGCACTCCTGAAGGGCTCGAAATTCGGGCGATCGCCATTCAGCAGTTGCGGATTATGGCCCCGATGGCGCTACTGGCTGGGCTAATTGGCATCGGCTTTGGTACCCTCAATGCTGCCGATCAGTATTGGCTGCCCTCAATCAGTCCGCTCTTCTCTAGCACTGCGCTTCTCATCGGCTTAGGGATTCTGGTGCTTTCTCTGGGTGAAGACGTCACGGCCCCTCGCTATGCCATGCTGGGCGGTGTCGTCCTCGCCTGGGGAACCTTAGCCGGGGCGATCGTGCAATGGCTAGTGCAAGTGCCTGTCCAGTGGCGATCGGGCTTGGGAAAGCTGCGCCTGCGGTTTGAGTTTCAGCGTCCCGGGGTCAACGAGGTGCTGAAAGTCATGGGCCCCGCAACGTTTTCCTCCGGGATGATGCAAATTAATGTGTACACCGATTTATTTTTTGCCTCGTATATTCCCCAGGCAGCAGCAGCGCTGAGCTATGCCAACCTGCTCGTGCAAACCCCGCTCGGCATCATTTCAAATGTATTACTGGTTCCCCTGCTGCCCGTGTTTTCTCGGCTTGCCGACCCAAATGATTGGTCTGAGCTGAAATACCGCATTCGTCAGGGGCTGATTCTGACAGCGCTCACGATGTTGCCTCTCAGTGCCCTGATGATCACGTTGGCGTTTCCGATTGTCCGGGTGGTCTATGAGCGCTACGCCTTTGATCAACAAGCGTCTCGATTGGTCACGTCGGTGTTGATTGCCTACGGAGTGGGTATGTTTGTGTATCTCGGGCGAGATGTGTTGGTGCGAGTCTTTTATGGGCTTGGTGATGGCGACACCCCGTTTCGCATTAGCGTTGTCAATATTTTTCTGAATGCGCTGCTCGACTTTTTGTTGGTGGGGCCTTTTGGGGCACCCGGACTCGTACTCGCAACGGTGGGAGTCAATCTCATTTCGGTGGTTATGTTGCTGTGGCTGCTCGATCGCAAACTTTATGGACTGCCGT
>DBGGTD010000082.1:0-2712 GCA_051162585.1 Elainellaceae cyanobacterium | reverse complement strand
AGAAATTCAACCAGAGACGCCATCATCTCTTCTGCCGGAGGAGCATCTTGGAGCGATCGATAAATCAGAAGGTCAAAATGCGGTTGAATCTGCTCAGCTAGCTTCACCGAGAGGGCTGTTTTGCCGATGCCGCCCATTCCCAGCATTGCTAACAATCGACAACCATCTTTAACAATCCATTGCTCAAGCTGAGAAAGCTCGTTAGTCCGTCCCCAAAATCCTGAAATATCCGGCGCTTCACCCCAATCTTGACGACGAACATCAGATGGGCTGCTATCGCGAGCAACGACATCTTCCCAATTGAGCCCCAAAACATGGCAATACGCCTTAAACGCAGCGGCTCCGATTGCATGACGCCCGGACAAGAACCGTTTCCAGGTTCCACCCGAAATGCCGTTGGCGTATGGCCCACCCTCCGACCATTGGCGAGCCGAATCCAACACCTGACTGGCCGCCACTAAGCACGCATCATTGTCATCCGTACTCCATCCCCACCCCCTCTCACTCCTCGCTTGTCTAATTTTTTCTAGCCCTAGCGGAGATGCAATAAGGGTTGGCATGAAAACACCCGACCGATTATCAAGATCAAATATAGATCAGCGTCTGGGAAGGTACATCCGCAGCCGCTCCCAACTAACATAATATCCCTTCCGGCAAGCCCAAACAGATTATAAATCTAGCAGCACTTGATATTGATTCCACATTTCAACCTCACTAAAGTGATCTGGTTATCTAGGTTCCCCGAAGAACACTGATTCTGATCCGAAGCTGATCTAGAGAATTCCAGCCAAAACCCCGATGCTATAGGTGTGAAAACAAAGTGTCGATTGCTGAAATAGCAATAGGAATGAGCGGTCATGCTGAACTGGAACAAAATCTTCGGGGCTTCTACCAATCAAGGTCGCACAAATTCGCAGGCGGCTCAGCCTGGATTGTTTTCTAGCGCATATTATTTTGGCAAGGAAGCAGTCGTTGACGTTCCTATCCAACCAGACAAAGCTGGGCGAGTAAAGTTCCAGGCATCTTGGTGGCCTGCTCAATGTGAGCAAGGCATCTCCTTAAAGCCAGGTGACATTGTTCGAGTCGTCGGTATTCGCAATATTACTCTTCTAGTCGAACCGACCCTCTGTGCTGAAGCCTAACACGCACCCATCGACGAGGTCATGAGCCGCTTGTCAGTTAACAGCATTTCTTGGATATCGGTTGCGGGTAAGGGATGGCTGTAAATATATCCCTGAATGGCAAGGCAACCATTCTTTCGTAGAAAATCGATTTGCCCATGGTTCTCAACGCCTTCTGCAATGACTTTAAGCTTTAGGCTCTGGGCAACTGCGATAATCGCCTTTGCAATTTCAGCGTATTGAGTATTTTCAGATACCTGGTTGATAAAGGTTCGATCAATTTTGAGACAGTCGATTGGGAATTGATGGAGATAGCTGAGAGACGAATATCCGGTACCAAAGTCGTCAATCGCAATTTCGATTCCCATCGTCTTAAGTTCGTTAAGAATAGATATCGTCGCATTGACATCTTTGATGAGGCTGGTTTCGGTTAGCTCTAGAGTTAAGAGTTGCGGGTCGAACTGGGTTTCCTCAAGGATTTTGGCGACAGTTTGGGCAAAGGTTTGGTTTCGGAGCTGGGTACCAGAGACATTGACGGCGACGCGTAGACGACTTGAGTGAGAGGCATGCCATTCTCGACCTTGAATGCAAGCGTTGCGCAATACCCATTCGCCAATGGGAACAATGAGTCCTGTTTCTTCGGCAATGGGAATAAATGTTTCGGGATCAATGGTGCCTCGATTCGGATGTATCCATCGAAGCAAAGCTTCTACGCCAATCATGCGCCCTGTGATTAGATTAACCTGGGGTTGATAGAGCACCTGTAGTTCTGAACGTTCTAGCACGTGGCTTAAATCGGCCTTGATGACCTGTCGTTCAGAATCAGTCTGCCCCATCTCTGGATCATAAAATTGAATCGAACCATTGCCTTGTTTACGACACCAGCGCTGGGCGGTTTCAGCATAGCTGAGCAGTTGGTCTGGATTGTTTCCATGCTGAGGATATAGCGCAACACCCAATGTTGCTCGGAGAGAAACGTCTTGATTGTCAAGCGTATGAGGATCTGTAACTACGCTCAGCAATGCTTGAACCCTCTCTGGACTATCTTCTTCAAGAACTAGCCCTGACAGAACAATACCAAACTCATCGTTACCTAACCGCCCTACCAAGTCTTTAGGGGTTGTGCATTCAACTAGGCGCTTCGCCACGGATTGGAGAAGGGCATCTCCTGACGTATAACCATATGTGGTGTTGATGAGCCGAAATGACGTCAAATTGAGACATATCACAACAACGATTGATCGCTCATGACGAGCTTGGCTGAGGGCTTCTTGAAGACGATGACGCAGTAAAATCCGGTTGGGCAAATCTGTCAGCGGATCGCTATAGGCAACCTTGCTGAGATTCCCTGCAACCCGCTTCATTTCATCGCGATATGGCTGAAGAACCGTGTCTTGTTTTTGCAGGCGAGCAGAAATTGCATCTAGGAGATCGGCGCTAGTAAATGGTTTGGTGAGATAGTCGTCAGCCCCTAGGTTCATTCCCTGGCGAATATCGGATTTATCTGACTTCGCACTCAGAAAAATGAAGGGAGGTGTTCCTGCTTCTAAATCGTTCTGCAGCGCATAGAGGACTCCGTATCCATCGATAC
>DBGGTD010000081.1:0-4138 GCA_051162585.1 Elainellaceae cyanobacterium | reverse complement strand
AGCTGATATAGTCCCAAACGAAGAATGATTTGTAGATCAGGTGGCTGTTGATCTGCTTGTTTGGTTGTTAGGTGACTAATGATGGTGTCAAGTGTACGCTGACGCCTAATTGTTCCGTACACCAATTCGGTTAGGAGTCGACGATCCGCCGATTTAAGACTCGCTCGATGCAACACCTGATCGAGAACCTGGTCGGCAAAGCTGCCCTGGCGGACACGACGGAGAGCCATGAAGGCTAGTTGGCGTGGATTGAGTGGATCTTTTTCTTTCATAGACGCTGACAAACCCACATCAATATGTTAAGGAAAAGCCAGTATGTTAGCGACAAGCCAGTTTGTGGGTAAGCTATCGGCAGGAACATTCGTGAGGTAAATTAAATCTTAAGTTACAACGAGAGCTGTCTTGACAGTGATGAGGCTTATTTACCACTGAGCCTTATCTCTAATTCAAAGCAAATATCTTGCAGTAGCTAGATTAATGCTGATCTAAATCTTCGTTAAAGAGATTCATTGCTATTGGCAATTGTAGAAACGCATGGAGCGTTAAAGCATATCAATACAGTGATCCTAAATCGCTTGGGAATTGTGTGTGAGCGGTGGAGCGGACGCCGCTCGTCCAACCGCTCACAACCTACTTGGGCTTGCCATATATCAGGATTGAGAAAGATTGAGTTTCGAAATTGCCTCGGAAAATTCATATAGTCTTCAAGCCCTGATTGCTTCGGATATTTTTTCCTTAAATCCACCTTCTCTGAAGCCAGATTCGAAAATATTATCTGTTAGTCTACTCCTTAGCTCTGCGAATGTGCTTGACTTTAACTTCAGTTCATACCTGGCTTCGTTGCTCTGCTGATTTCTGATGACGGATTTCCGAAAAGACGTTCACGTGCAGTGAATCTTACTTAGAGGCGGTTTTCAATATCAGAATCAATAAAATTGAAATGAGTGTTTGACTTTATTCTAAGATTTACCTTTAGCTGTATCGAAGGAGGTGTTTCATTTAGTCAACATGTTAAATTCTTTTCTCTTCCTTCAATAACGCTTTGTAAATCGACTGAAATGCTATGCAAATTCTGATTTACTCCTACAATTATCATCCTGAACCCATCGGCATTGCTCCGCTAATGACAGAATTAGCCGAGGGTCTGGTAGCTCGAGGGCATGAGGTTAGAGTTATCACAGGCATGCCTAATTATCCTCAGCGACGCATTTATGAAGAGTACAAAGGAAAGTTCTATACGACCGAAGAGCGTAATGGGGTTAAGATTCAGCGTAGCTATGTTTGGGCTAGACCCAAACCAGGATTAGTTGCTCGTATCTTACTAGATGGTAGTTTTGTTTTGACGAGTATGTTCCAAGCCCTGAGAGGCTGGAAGCCCGACGTGGTTTTACTAACAGTTCCCCCACTGCCCGTCAGCATACCGGCTGCGCTATTAGCTTGGGTAAGCTCGTGTCCTGTGGTCTTAAACCTTCAAGACATTCTGCCAGAGGCCGCCGTTCAGGTAGGGTTGCTGAGCAACAAGTTTGCGATTCGGATGTTTGAAGCACTAGAAAGATTCGCATATCATAGCGCAACTTCTATTAGCGTCATCACAGATGGCTTTGTGGAAAATTTGGTCGGCAAAGGGGTTCCGTCTGACAAAATTACCTGTATTCCCAACTGGGTTGACACGCATTTTATCTGTCCTCTGCCGCCTCATACCGGTTCGTTTCGAACCGATTATGATCTCGGAGAAAAGTTTGTCGCAATGTATTGCGGCAATATTGCTTTAACTCAAGGTTTAAAGACTGTTATCAAGGCGGCTGCCCTGCTGCGCCACGTGCCAGACATCGTTTTCGTAATCATTGGAGAAGCATCGGCATTAGAAGACTTACGAAAAATCTGCGTTGAGTATCAAACTGATAACGTCATGTTGCTGCCATTTCAGCCCCGCGAACAGCTTCCTCAAATGCTGGCTGCCGCTGACGTAGGTCTCATCGTTCAGAAATCTAATGTCGTATCGTTCAATATGCCCTCTAAGACCCAAGTGTTGTTAGCAAGTGGTCGACCAATTATTGCTTCAGTTCCCTTAAATGGAACCGCTGCTGCTGCAATACGGGCTAGCGGTGGCGGCGTGGTTGTGGCACCTGAACGCGCTAATATTTTGGCAGATGCAATCTTTGACCTCTACCAAGATCCTAAACAGGCAAGTGTACTCGGGAGACAGGGTCGCCAGTATGCGGTAGACAATTACTCCTTCGAGCAGGCAATTAAGTGTTATGAAGCGCTTTTTACCAAGGTGTTAGCCGATTCCAATTCTGATACTCCCCTGTCTAACAAAAATAAAACATCATCTGAGATGATTGTGTAAATGGACCGCTTATTCACTATGAGTGTGGGCTGCTTCGCTATAGCAAGACAGAGGACTGATCTACAATAGTAATGTCTCTATAGAAATACCTCTACATGGTTGCGACGTTAGTGGCGGCCTGCAGCTTTTGGAAACGAGGCTGCGCTACCATTGAATGTGTGTTACATTCCAGCATCACAAACTCAGTTTCAAAACTTGCTCATGGGAAAATTTGCTAAGCCCCCACGAGAAAAAATTCTAGAATGGCTAGAAACTCATGTGCCAAAGCCTCGGATAGACCATGTTCTTAGGGTGGAAGCGTTGGCGATCGCACTGGCGAAACATCATTCGCTGGAGGATCACAAAGCCGCTCAAGCCGGTCTCATGCACGATCTGGCCAAGTATTTTAAGCCCAAGAAGCTGCTGGCGATCGCCAAATCTGAAGGCATTGCTTTAGATGCAGTGTACGAGACAACACCTCATTTGCTGCATGCAGATGTCAGCGCCATCATAGCTCGGAATGAATTCAGCGTTAGCGATCCGCAGGTTCTTGATGCGATCGCCAATCATACCCTTGGCAAACCCGGTATGGACGCTTTAAGTTGCATCGTATTCTTGGCCGATAGCTTAGAGCCTGGTCGGGGAGACACCCTTGATCTCAACCATCTCCGTCATACGAGCCAGCAAGATCTAGCAAAAGCTGTCTGGATGACCTGTGACTATACCTTCAAGCAGTTGATTGAAAAGGGACGTCTGATTCATCCCCGTGCGGTTCTGACTCGAAATTGGTTTTTACAAAGCACTAAGGCTCGGTTATCTTTGGGCGAAAGATCGGTAGAATGCTCTCAAAACTCTGTTTCTCCCCATTGAATATCTCGTGAATGTCTAGATCAATCGCCTCCATATTGACTGAATTGAGGGAAAAAATATTTGATGTCTAATCATTTCAAAACTCGTTTCAACACTCCAACCCCACCCGCGCATGCCGAGTCATTAGCCAAACTATCTGAGATTGATAGCAGCAGCCTCGAACTCGCGATGACAGTCTGCCAGGCTGCTGATGAACGGAAAGGTGCTAATATTTCCCTTCTTAGAGTGGCAGATGTCTGCTATCTAGCTGATTATTTTGTCATCATCACAGGGTTCTCAAATGTTCAGGTGCGGGCGATCGCCCGATCTATCCAAGACACCGTCGAAGATGACTGGCAGCGCAAACCTGAGCAAGTTGAGGGTATGTCGGAAGGGCGTTGGGTGCTGCTCGACTATGGCGAGGTCATTGTTCATATTTTCTTGCCACAAGAGCGCGAGTTTTATAATTTGGAGGCGTTTTGGGGACACGCTGAGCGCATCGAGTTTTTTGCATCTGAATCATAAAAGATTCGTTAAATTAAAAGCAGAAGCATGTTGACGCATTCATGCGTCTAGCGAGCGGTGAACCATGAAATCTTCCACATTTGTTTGCCCAGTTCCACCTGAACAACTGCCAATTAATGAGTATCAAGACTTAAGGGATTCCTGGTTTTTTCGCTGGGCTGCTCTTGATACGGTCCATTACCTTAGACCCATTATCATTCTCTGGGGAATTAGCTGGCTGGTTTCAGGTCCAGTTGCGTCAGCGAGCTTCCCGTTTATGAGACACCCCATATTGTTCTTAATAGGCGGCACATCTGGGGCAAGTGTGCTTCCCCTTTTGACTGTCTTACGACTTTATTTGGGCTGGAATTATGTGCAAAGCCGCTTGCTCAAAGAAACAATTTTTTACGAAGAATCGGGCTGGTATGACGGGCAGACGTGGACAAAGCCTGAAGA
>DBGGTD010000080.1:0-4623 GCA_051162585.1 Elainellaceae cyanobacterium | reverse complement strand
GCATCTGTTGAAGCGTCAAGCTCTGATGGAACGGTTGACGAGTCATCCACGCTGCAAGAATTGCAGCGCCCATCGGTATCGCAACCAACTGAATTGCCCGACGATAGTGCAGGTTTACCAAGTCAAGAACTAGATAGCGTAGGTCACGAGACAGATGAGGAGGAAGAAGACGTTCCTCAGCTTATTAAGCCGCCTGCCCGACCTGCCGAGGACGATGCAAGCCCTCAACCCTCAACGGTTGAACGTCCCATTCTAAAGCGATCAAAGCCACAACGATCCGAATCTTCTAAACCAGAACGCCGTGACCCTAATGTTACGGAGGTTAGGCAGCCTGTTAAATCAGATCAGAACGGCAGGGCAGACCAAGCGTCTGAGGTGAAGAAGCCTAGTGCACCTCGGCCAAAGCCCTCTATAGAACTTCGTCGTCCGCCATCACGTCCTTCGACCGAGGAAGCACGTAAGGATGACAAAACGCAAGACCAAGACGATCTCATCGCTATTCCTGATGACACGGCTGACCTTGAACTTCGTCGTCCGACTCCCCCTCGCCCACCGAAGAGGCAGAAGAATCGAGCGGAGGAAGAAGACGATGAACAGCAAGAGCTTCTTCAGCGCAAAGCACCTAAGACAAAGCGTCGCGCTCAACCCGTTATTGAAGAAGAAGAAGAAGAAGATCTCGATGCTATGCGAGAGGGGAACGAGGTTAGCCAGTCGCAGGTTAGTCTGTCGCTGATGCGTCCACCGAAGCCCAAAAATTATCCGGGGCAGAAAAAGACTGCGTCTGTTACTCCTGCATCGCAGCGTCCGAAAAAATTAGAACCTAAGGACACGAGTCGATCACAACGCCGCGATCGCCGTGAATCTGAGAGGAAATCGGAGCGTCCCGAAATCATTACGTTAACTGACAGCATCTCCGTTCACGACTTAGCCGAAGCGCTAACTGTGCCTGAAACTGAGGTCATTAAGGTCTTGTTCCATAAAGGAATTGCCGCCAACATCAATCAGATTCTCGATATTCCTACGGCAACGATGGTTGCTGAAGAATTTGAAGTCAGGGTTGAAAGGGCTGAAGCTGAGGCCGAAGCGAAGAAAACAACTGAGATGTTAGATGAGGCTGATCTCGATAGCCTGCAGCGACGTCCACCTGTTGTCACAATCATGGGACACGTTGATCATGGCAAAACGACCCTGCTCGATTCCATTCGCAAAACCAAAGTAGCGCAGGGAGAAGCGGGCGGTATCACCCAACACATTGGGGCATATCATGTGGATGTCACTCATGATGGCACCGATCAGCAGGTTGTTTTCCTTGATACTCCAGGGCACGAAGCATTCACCGCAATGCGGGCTCGCGGAGCACGAGTGACCGATATTGCCGTGTTAGTGGTCGCGGCTGATGATGGAGTTCGGCCTCAAACTATCGAGGCGATTAGCCATGCGAAGGCGGCTGGTGTGCCCATCGTTGTTGCTATCAATAAAGTCGACAAAGAAGAGGCTCAACCTGATCGCGTCAAGCAGGAGTTAACCGAACACGGTTTAGTTTCAGAAGAGTGGGGCGGTGAAACTATTATGGTTCCCGTCAGCGCCATTAAGGGTGATAACCTTGATACTCTTTTGGAAATGCTGCTTTTAGTTTCTGAAGTCGAAGACTTGTATGCCAACCCCGATCGCTCTGCGCGAGGGACTGTGATTGAGGCCAACTTAGACAAAGCCAGAGGCCCCGTTGCGACATTGTTGGTTCAGAATGGAACCTTGCGCGTGGGTGATAGCTTGGTTGCTGGCTCTGCATTTGGTAAAGTCAGGGCAATGATTGACGATCGCGGAAAGCGCGTCGAAGCAGCCAATCCGTCGTTTGCTGTCGAGGTCTTAGGGCTTAATGATGTCCCTGCAGCAGGCGACGAATTTGAAGTCTTCGCTGATGAAAAAGAGGCTCGCTCTGTCTCGTCTGACCGGGCTGAGCAGCAGCGTCAGTCTCGCTTACAGCAGGCAATGGCATCTCGTCGGGTCAGCTTGAATAGTTTTTCTGCTCAGGCTCAAGAAGGCGAACTGAAGGAACTCAATCTCATTCTCAAAGCCGATGTTCAAGGGTCAGTGGAGGCAATCTTAGCGTCACTCCAACAGCTTCCTCAAAAAGAGGTACAGGTTCGAGTTTTGCTGGCTGCACCCGGCGAAGTGACAGAAACTGATGTTGACTTGGCCGCAGCTAGTAGTGCAGTCATCGTCGGGTTCAATACGACGTTGGCCAGTGGTGCTCGGCAGGCTGCCGATCGCGCGGGAGTTGACGTTCGCGAATACAACATCATTTACAAGCTGCTCGAAGATATCGAAGGTGCAATGGAGGGTCTGCTAGAGCCTGAGATGGTTGAGGAACCGCTGGGTCAGGTTCAAGTTAGGGCGGTATTCCCGGTTGGCAAGGGCTCAGTTGCTGGATGTTATGTGCAATCAGGCAAGGTCATCCGAAATTGCCGTGTTCGAGTGCGTCGAGGTAGCGAAGTTGTCTATGAAGGAAATCTAGACTCCCTGAAGCGGATGAAAGACGATGTTAAAGAAGTCAATGCTGGGTATGAATGCGGTATTGGCATCGATCGCTTCAACAGTTGGGAAGAAGGTGACATCATCGAAACCTTCCGGATGGTGTCAAAACGTCGGACTCTTTCTGCCTAGATTGTGAATTGCCAGTCATCCACGTGAAAATGGATGGCTGGTTTTTTATGGACTCCTTCAAGGTATGGAATCGAATATATTTCACGTGTGCGATCGCGACTTGTCAGATGATAGTCTGTCTCAGCTTCTTGAGGCAGACTCCATTGCTATTGATACTGAAACAATGGGGTTATTGCCCCAGCGCGATCGCCTTTGTCTGGTTCAGCTCTGCGATCCCCAAGACCGCGTGACTGCTGTTCGTATTGAAATCGGCCAAAAAGAGGCTCCCAACCTCAAACAATTGCTGGAGACTCAGACTATCCTTAAGGTCTTTCACTTTGCCCGATTTGACATCGCAATGCTGCGATATCATCTAAGCATTCAAGTGGCTCCATTGTTCTGCACAAAGATTGCCAGCAAGCTCGCCCGCACCTATACCCCCCGGCATGGACTCAAAGACGTGGTGCAAGAGTTAGAGCAAGTCGAACTCGATAAGAGCGCTCAAAGTTCTGATTGGGGAAATGTTGCGAATCTTTCGCCGGATCAGCTTCAGTATGCCGCGAACGACGTTCGCTACTTGCTTAGCGTGCGGCTCAAACTAACCGAAATGCTCAAGCGAGAGGGACGGTTGGATCTTGCCCAGCAGTGCTTTGCGTGTCTTCCCGTTTTGGCGACCCTTGACTTGTTGCAGTATCACAATATTTTTGAGCATTAATGACCGCCGTTATAGCTTTACGCTCTTGCGTTAGGCTATACCTGTTGGGAGAAGGGGCCGGGGGATAAGGGAATTTCGAGATATTTGCAAACCCGACATACTCGCTGTGGCAAGTGCGTCAGTTCTCACACAAAGGTTTGAACTCGAAGCACGAAGGTTTGAACTCGAAGTGCGAAGCTCTGAACTCAAAATGCGAAGCTCTGAACTCAAAATGCGAAGCTCTGAACTCAAAATGCGAAGCTCTGAACTCGAAATGCGAGTATGTGTTTAGCGTAACGTCCTACAGATCCCCCTTAAATCCCCCTTAAAAAGCTGTCCTTTACGCAAAAGTCACTAGAACCTTGTCTCACAAGGGGCTCTGGCAGTCACCCAGCTTCCCTATTTTTGAATGTAGGAATTCGGGTTTCAGCGAGATCTGCCTAATGGATAGCTTAAAGAGGGGGACTTCAACAACCTGCAAATAGCCCCCTTTTCAGGGCAGCGACAGCGGAGGATATCTTATAGCCCTACGGGCTTTAAATGGGCGCCTAGTCGACCGCTTGTTCTACCTCAACGGGCAAGGGTGCAGGCGGATGTTGTGCTAAGACAGGCTTTAGATACTGCCCCGTATACGAGTCAAGGGATTGAGCGACCGTCTCTGGAGTGCCGACTGCAACCAGTTCTCCCCCGCGATCGCCTCCTTCGGGGCCTAAGTCCACAAGCCAATCAGCAGATCGGATTACGTCCAAATTGTGCTCGATGACAATGACTGAATTCCCCTTATCAACGAGGCGTTGCAAGACATCCAAAAGTTTGTGGACATCATAGAAAGATAAGCCGGTTGTCGGTTCATCAATAAGATAAAGAGTCTTCCCCGTAGCGCGACGAGACAGTTCGGTTGCTAGCTTCAATCGTTGCGCCTCGCCGCCAGATAGTGTGGGAGCTGTTTGCCCAAGCCGTACATAGCCCAAGCCCACATCAACCATCGTTTGCAGCTTAGCGGACGCTTTCGGAATATTTTGGAAAAAGTCTGCTGCCTCTTCAGCCGTCATGCCTAACACATCGGCAATAGACTTTCCTTTATATTTCACTTGCAGGGTTTCTCGGTTATAGCGAGCTCCTTTACACACTTCGCACTGCACGTAGACATCGGGCAGAAAATTCATTTCAATAACATTAACGCCCTGTCCGCCACAGGCTTCACATCGCCCGCCTTTGACATTAAACGAGAACTGTCCGGGCCTGTAGCCTCGCGCTTTTGCCTCGACTGTTTGCGAAAATAAATC
>DBGGTD010000079.1:0-3664 GCA_051162585.1 Elainellaceae cyanobacterium | reverse complement strand
GTATGAGCGGTGGGGCAGGCGCCTGCCCCACCGCTCATACCCCATTCACAAGCGATTTAGGACACTATATCTTTATTGAGGTTTTATTCAACTTTATGGGCACTTGACTAGCTCTGAACAGGAACAATGCAAGTATAGAAATACACGTCCGAGGATTTGCGTAGTCAGATGTTACCCCCACATCGACTGGCAATATGTCGGGGATACAGTATTCAACGGCCCCGTCCCGGATGTCATTCTCATCAGGGGATCACCATTTAATAAATCGGTTTGAAGTTACCCAATTTCAGATAGGTAAAACTTGGCAATAAGCTGCTCAAACTGCCTGCCTTTGGCTTTTGCAGAGATGCTGCTGACTGAGCCTATATTAATGAGTCCCCTTATATTTGCCCCTCGATTCCGAATCATGAATGCACTAATTAAGAGTTTATTTTTGCATAAGCAGCCTCGATGTCTTCAAGGATTCACGCTGATTGAACTTTTAGTTGTCGTTGTTGTATTAGGCATATTGGCGGCGATCGCCCAACCCACATTTCTGAGCTACGCCCGCCGCGCCAAAGAAGCGAACGCCAAAGAATATTTGGGTCAGATTAATCGCGCTCAACAATTGCACTACCTGGAGTTCAAACAGTTTGGTGATTTACCCGAGCTTGGCATCGAAGATGATATTCGCTACTACCAAGTCAGTGTAGTCATCAGTCCTCAAGAGGTGATGACCTTAGCTGAGCCTAGAACGCCTGAGCTTCAAGGGTTTGCTGGAATCGTTAGCATTAATATGACTAACAATATCGAGCTAACCGAAACCGACGTATGTGAAGGCTCACCCGGTCAGGCCCCGACGAGAACCGATTGCTGACTATAAGATTGGCACATTCTGCCACTCTATCGCTGTAAAACACCATCTTCTAGATACAGGACGCGATCGGCAATATCTTGGATGCGAGGATCATGGGTCACCATCAGCACGGTGCATCCTCCTTCTTTGGCAAGATGTCGAAGGAGTGAAATCACCATATGACCACTCTGAGAATCGAGAGCAGCGGTTGGTTCGTCTGCCATGATGATGGGCGGATTCCCTGCTAGAGCGCGGGCGATCGCCACCCGTTGCTTCTGCCCCCCTGACAAATCACGGGGTAAGCTGCGCAACTTGTCTCCTAAGCCAACCTGATCTAATAAATCTACTGCTTTCTGACGCGCTATGCGATCGCGCATTCCTCTCACTTTCAGCGATACCGCAACATTTTCAACGGCGGTCAGTGCTGGGAAGAGATTAAATCCTTGAAAGATAAAGCCAATATTACGCAGACGAAATCGGGCTAGCTGAGTTCGAGACATTTGAGTAATGTCGCTTCCCAGCAAATGAACGCGACCATGAGTTGGCGTTAAAATGCCCCCAAGAATTGACAGCAGCGTTGTTTTCCCAGACCCAGACGGCCCCATCAGTAGCTGAATGTCTCCGGTCGCTACTTCTAAGTCGATATTTTTCAATGCCGCATAGTCCTGATTTCCGCTTCGGAAAACCATTCCAATATCATGAGCGGCGATCGCCTGAGCATTGCACGTCATGGAAGGGGTTAAATTGCCAGTACCACTCTTTGCTGCACTCTGGGCAAATGTATTCGGATCAATTTGAGAAGCAGTCATGTGTCGTATATGTTCCGAGTAGCAGTCTTCACGAGATATATGAGGGCGAATCTGGCAGTCAAACTGAAGGAGGCAACTAGTGAGCAATAGAGCGCAAATTCAATCAGGAAATGTTGATCATAAGCTGATACCTATAGTTCTAGTTTAGTCAGCCCGCTTAGTTAGCTCGGTAACGAGTAACACGGAAGCCAAGCAGAGGTCATGCCTTAAACACAATCGCCGGATCAACATGAGTAACCTTTTGAATCGCAAATAGCGCCGACCCGACACACATCACAACAGTGATGCCAAACACGCCGGTCGCCATCAGGGGCGTGATCAAAATCATGATGCCCTGGGTATTAAAGGTCCAAATTCCCAATCCAAGACACAAAACCATGCTTGGCGCATACCCCAAAGCAGCCATCCAGAGCGCTTGCTCGATGATCACCCCGTAGATGACTCGGTCAGACGCTCCCATTGCTTTAAGCGTGCCATATTCTCTCAGATGGTCGGCCACGGATGAGTAGAGAATCTGCCCCACAATCACCATCCCGACAATCATGCCAACGGTGGCGCCAAGCCCTAACACAAAGCCAATGCCTGTCCGCAACCGCCAATAATTGCGGGTGCGATTCGCCATTTCTTCGCGAGTATAGGTGGCAACGTTCGGAAGCACATTTTCTAACCGCTGTTTGAGAACGTCCAAATCCTGATCCGGCGCGGCACGAACTAACACATACGAAATCGGATCAGATAAGTTGAGAGGCTCAACGTCCACGTCAGTTGACGTGTCTGTCTCTGATGAGTCTTGGCGTTCATAAACCGTTGTACAATCGAGTCCTCCCCCGGCTTGAACAGCACATTGAACGCTCGAAGACAACCCTGCTGTTGAATATGCCTTGGCATTCCTCAATGACATAAACACTATCGCACTCGACACGATTGATTGAGTTCCCCGGGCTAAGCCCACTAAACGGACGACTTCAGAATTAATTTCTGCCTCTGAGCCGACTCCTTCAAGATTCAATGAATCAAGACTCGACTCATCAGTGATGATGGTGCGAGGCTCCGTCAAATCACTAATTTGACCCGCTGTAATATCCTGGAGCCTAAAAAGCTGACCACCGGGGTTAAACCCGATGATACGAACAGGGGCAATCGTTCCCGATGCTCCTCGCCACCGTCCAGTTGCCAAAAGTAAGGCTTCAGCTCGCTCAACTCCTTCAATCTGTTCAGCTTGAGAGACTCGTTCAAGGGGCATCGGCTGCGTCAACTCGAAATACACCATTTCCTCAGCCGCCACCCAAATATCAGCGTCAGAATCATCAATCAGTTGGGCAGTTGAGCGAGTAAACCCATTGAGGATACCAATTTGAATCGTTACCAAACTAACCGCAAACATGATTCCTGCTTGGGCAACGAGAAACCTGGGAATGTCTTCAAAGAGATTCTTGCGTGCGATTGAAACCATACCGCAATAGAAAATTGATAGGCTGCACCACTATTGTTACAGAGCGTTTGTTACAGAACGTTATTGCTACAGAGCGCAATATGAGAATGGTTTGATCAAGTTAGACTGCTCTGACTAACCAAATAGATGACCATGGTTCGGCATTATTATTGACATTATCAAGGTATATCCACGTCCAAAACCGCAGTCATTTCCCTTAAATTTTTAAGATTTGAGAAAAGTTTAGACGGGGAATGGATGCAGTTTGCCAGACTCTGTTAATTTAATATTCTTTTTCTGGATTGGGAGGTAGGCGTGTGACAGTAAATTTGCCGATTCAGAAGCGTCCACTAGAGATGATTTCACAGATTTGATTAGGGCTGACCCTATCAAACCACTTGATAAATCTATATGAAAAACTGTAAACAAATCTTGCTATGAGTCCGAGCAGACTCTCATAATCAAAACGTCATTTAATAATATGTTGATTTAATGGGTGTGCAGCTTTGTTACCAGGGCTACCGCTTAACTCGTTAAAGTAAGGTTAGAAAAGAATTTAGGAGCGATCGCAACAATGGGTCTGATTAG
>DBGGTD010000078.1:0-4674 GCA_051162585.1 Elainellaceae cyanobacterium | reverse complement strand
CCTCAGCCTGCATGACAGCATCGACCCAAGTATGCCAATCTTCAATCGAAACGAACGGTAAGTGCGGATTAATAGCTGGATCGCTAGCTGAATCGCACACCGTAATCAGATATTCGGCGCGTTCGAGCAGCTTGGTCGCAGACGGGGAAGACACCTCAACTTCTTCGATTCGATAAATCGGAATGTTGTCTGGAAGTTGGGCTGATAATTTGTCGCGGAATTCAGCCAGATCTAATCGGTGAGTGAGTTCGAAGTCGACAATCTCGCCTGAACTCGTTGCGCCCAGCGGCAACGCATTAGCTGGAGAAATGCGAGGCCCTGGGTGAAACCCACCTGTAAATGAAATCGGCAGGGCAGCTCGGCGAACAGCTCGATCAAATAACCGGACGAGATCGAGATGGCTGACCAACGCCATTTCATCCTGCTTTCCTAACCAGACTCGCAATCGCTGAACTCTGGTTTGATTGGGTGTAAAGTGCCCTTTGAAGTCAGGGATGGCCGGCGGTGACGCAACAACGTTGTGTCCGAAATCTGTTCCACACACACCGCAATGAGAACATCCTTCAAACGCGCAATCTGGGACAGTGGCCGCTTCTAACGCCCGATCTAGATCAGCTTTGAGCCATTCTTTGTCAATCCCTGTGTCGATGTGATCCCAAGGAAGGGGGCGGTGAGCGATAGATTGGGGACTGTGGGTTTGAAAGAGATTCCACTCGCCGTTTTCAATCTGACGATATTTCCAGGTAAGCTCTGATTCAGCGATCGCCTGCGTCCATGCAGCAAACGCCCGATCCTGACTTTCCCACCACGAATCCATCCCGGCACCGAGCTCCCAGGCTCGACGAATGACCGCCGACAACCGGCGATCGCCCCGGCCTACAAAATCCTCCATCGCCGAAATTCGCAAATCGGTGAAATTGGCTTTTAAGCCACGAATTCCACGAAATTCGTTCTTGAGGAGCTGTTGCTTTCGCTCAAATTCTGTGGTTGAAACAGAATGCCATTGAAAGGGAGTATGGGGCTTGGGCGTAAAATTTGAAATCGTGATGTTAAAGCTGAGAGGTTTCCGCCCCTTCTGTCGACACTCTTGCTGCAGCCAACGCATCGTTTCTGCAATACCAACAACATCAGCGTCAGTCTCACCAGGCAGCCCAATCATAAAGTAGAGCTTAACTCGGCTCCAGCCTTGTTCGTAGGCAGTTTTCACCCCTCGCAACAGGTCTTCATTGGTGAGCCCCTTATTCACGATATCGCGCATGCGCTGGGTGCCTGCCTCCGGCGCAAACGTTAGACTGCTTTGACGAGTTCCGCCGATAATGTTGGCGATATTTTCATCAAAGCGATCGACCCGCTGACTGGGCAGAGATAGCGAGACGTTTTCGGTTTGGAGGCGATTTTTTACCTCTAAACCCACAGCAGGCAAAGCAAGATAGTCTGAGCAGCTCAGCGAAAGTAAGGAAAATTCGTTGTATCCCGTGGCTCGCATCCCCTGCTCGATCGTATCGACGACCTCATCAGGTGCAACATCGCGGGCGGGGCGAGTCAACATCCCCGGTTGGCAGAATCGGCACCCCCTCGTGCAGCCTCGACGCACCTCAATGGTGAGGCGATCGTGGACCGTTTCGATGTATGGAACAGGCCCAATAGAATAGGCAGGCATTGGGCTTGCGACCCGTCGCAGAATGCGGTCGGGGACATCGGGGCGATTAGGCCGCACAGCGCCCTCGTTCGTCATGTCGTAAAACTGAGGAACGTAGACTCCTGGAACCTGAGCCAAGTCAAGCAAGGTCTCCTCGCGGCTTAACCTCGCGGCTTTTGCCTCTTCAAGAACTAGCCCAATTTCAGGGAGCAGTTCCTCACCGTCTCCGAGAGCAATAAAGTCAAAAAATTCTGCATATGGCTCTGGGTTTGAGGTCGCGGTTTGCCCCCCTGCAAAAATCAGGGGAAAGCTACCGTTCTCAACATGCCAAGCCCCGGACGCGCTTCTTTCTTTCCAGGTCAGTGGAATGCCAGCCAAGCTCAGCATCTCCAGAATATTGGTGGCACCCAGTTCGTAGCTAAGGCTAAATCCTAGAACGTCAAAATCGCGCAGCGGTCGTTTAGACTCAATGGCAAATAGAGGTGTTTGGGTGTCGCGAAGCTTGCTGCTTAGGTCAGGGGCGGGAAGATAGGTGCGATCGCACAACTGTCTCGGCTGTGCGTTTAAGACGCTATAGAGAATGATGTGTCCTAAGTTTGAAGCCCCTACTTCATAGACTTCGGGATACGTCAGCACCCAACGAATGGAAGCAGAATTCCACGGTTTATGAATTGCCCCAAGTTCGTTACCCAGATAACGAGCAGGTCGGGAAATGTCGGTGTTTAAGAGAGTTTCGACTGCAACTGCCACGGTATATATCGTCAGCCTTGATCATTCAACTTCGTTGAGTCCACTATAGCGGGACTCGTGCTTACTCATCGTGAAGCGAATCGGCTGACCAAAAAAAAACTCCACCCTTAGGGCGGAGTAAGCATGAATTAGACTCAGTCCTAACTCACTCATTCGGAGAAACAAAGCAACTACTCGGCAAGAATACCAAGCTCATCATCTGATTAGACACTCGTAAAGACAAACCTTACACGGCCACACCTACGCTGCAATCGCGGATGCTGGGCGCTCATCTAGAACTTCAAATGCTTGATTGAGCTGCGTCAATTCAAAGATAATGCGAATCGAAGGAGGAACGCAGCAGAGGAAAAACTCTTGCCCTGACCTTTGCGCAAGATTCAATGCTGACACCAGAGCCATCAGGCCAGCACTGTCTAAAGATTCAACATGGCTCATATCCGCAACCAACGCTGAGTACTTATTAGACGAAATTGCCGTTACAAGCTGATTCTCTAACGTATCTGCATTAGAGGCGTTGATGTGCCCAACTGGTTGAAATATACCTGTTTGAGGATGGGCAAGAACGTTTTGCATAATCTTCGATCCCGTATAGAACTAGCGACAACAGCGAATCAGTCTCGAATTTTTAGACGATAACCGCACGCTCTCCAGCAACCAATGAAATTGATTTCGGCTTTGCCGGATCTTCATGTATTTAGCACGATACATAAAGTTTTCCGTAAATCCTGAAAACATGAGGTATTCGAAAATACCAATCCACTCAAAACCTCGGCTAGTGCAAGATTTTTTTTGAAATTCTTAACAATATTTGAGATTTTGAAATACAAGTATGCGTATCATTTTCGAATTCGACGCAACTCGCGAGTTGCTACAAATGCATTAAGACCCTATCCAAAAACTCTAGAGAATTTTCGGATAGTCTCTAGGGGGCATGGGGCTTCATAAATGCTTTATATTGAAGGATATTTATGAAGATTGTGTGTAAATGAAGACCAGCCTCTATTACGAGGCTAGCAAAAGAGCTCTGCCGCAGATCGTTGAGAGGAGCTTAGTTTGCCTGTTTTAGAGGAGAGTGAAAGTTAGTAGAATAGCCATCTCCGAGTTATCCACATCCGGTATTTGTGATTAGAATCACTTCTTACGCAAGCTTCGATCACTTCTTCTACGAAATATCCAGCCGAGAATTTGAATAGCTATTTGCGCCCTTATTAAAACAACGGCGGTGTTTGCAATGAGAACAACCTGCGTGATTCGTCGGCTTGTGGAACAGGCACTTCATATCAGACAACTTACGCCTGATATTGAAAATGAGATCAACTATGAGTTGACCCGACTTGGTTATATCTCTGAAGTTGATTATGAAGCGTTAGAGCTGCTGATGTCAGAGATGGATGCAGGGCGAATTCGCCTTGTTCCCAGTCCTTAGCAGCAGTCTCCCTTCTGGAAGATCTTCATTGATTTGGTAAGTCGCTAGGAGGCAACTGGCTACAACGTTCTGGCTATAGCGTTATTGAACTTGAGAATAGCGTTAGCGTATTCCATTCACCGATGCTCAATCAGGGTCATGCAATTCTCACCTATTGGCGATCGCTCTATGCATTGATTCTATTAATTTGATCAGAGTCAGCAGATCTAGATTATTGCGGCAACGGATCGGGGTCATCTACTAAATTTCCATCTAATTTCCTTCTGTTAATCTATTATTTTTGATGACTTGACTATTTTTAATTACTCTACCGGAATAAAATCATATCCAAAGCTCGATCGATTTCCAGGCTCAACAATCACAAGTTGCATAGCCTGATTGCGATCGCCCGAGGACAAAAATCTCACTAAGCCAGTTGCGCCTGAGAACGAGAAATCTGGAGACGACAGGGTTTGCTGAAGCCCGGCACGCGTTGGATCGGTTAAACCGTTGATCAATGCGAGGGTCGCGTCGTAAGCCATCGCGGTCCGCCAGTTGATATCGCCTCCCCAGAGTTGGCGAGACGCTTGCACAAATTCAGATTGAGGATTAGACAATAAAACCCAGGGTGCGGCAACCACCATTCCTTCAGCCGCTGCTCCCCCGACTTGAAGAGTTTTGGGATTGTATAGGCTATCTCCTCCCATCAAACTCAATTGTTGTCGGTTGACGGTGATTACCTGTAAGGCTTGGTCGAGGGTTGAGGTATTGGCAGCCAAAACAAGCACCTGTGCATTTTGTTGAATCGCATATTCAACAGTGTCTGAAGCGCTAATACCAATTCCCAGAAGATATGCACTAAATTAGGGATTGATGATGA
>DBGGTD010000077.1:0-2767 GCA_051162585.1 Elainellaceae cyanobacterium | reverse complement strand
CCTATATGTTTACTCATCCAGGTAAAAAGACTCTATTTATGAGTATGGAGTTTGGACAGTGGAGCGAGTGGAATGTATGGAGTGACTTAGAGTGGCATTTGCTCCAGTATGAACCCCATCAGCAACTCAAATTATTCATCAGTCGTCTCAACGATTTGTACAAGAGTCAGCCTGCTCTTTATACTCAAGACTTTAGCTATGATGGCTTTGTATGGATTGACTGCAATGATAATCGCCACAGCGTTGTTTCGTTTATTCGGTACGCAAAAGATAATCCCGAAGACTACGTTGTAACCATTTGCAATTTTACGCCTCAGCCTCATGCTCACTACCGTGTCGGTGTCCCTGAATTTGGCTTTTACACCGAGCTACTAAACAGCGATGCTCGCGAGTTTGGCGGCAGCAACTTGGGCAACTTGGGGGGTAAATGGGCAGATGAATGGACGTATCATAATTGCCCGTATTCCCTAGATCTGTGTTTACCGCCGTTGGGTGTTTTAGTATTCAAACTTGATCGCCAGAAAACTCAAGCTACCCTCAATCTAGGCAAATCCAGAAGTTGAATCATTCAGTCTGGAAGTATTAGAGCTGAGTTGCGTGACTAGAATCTCAGACAGCCATTCATTTCCATCAGAATTGAGGTGAATATGATCCCAATACAACGATTCAGAATTGGAGTGAGCATTCAATAGCGGTAACAGGTCGATGTAAGGAATCTGATATTCATGGGTAAGCTCGGCCAAGCGCTGCCGAGCTTTGATTTCATAATCTCGTGAGCCCGGATCACCAATCTCTCGCTTCAGGGGGGTCATTGCCAGCAATAATTGTGCTTGAGAGTCGTGGGTAATAATCTGAATCTGCCGAATTGCCTCCAAGTTAAGTCCAACGCGATCGCCCCTCTCGTCTTGTAACGCTTGTAGTTCTGGAATCGGCTTCGTCTTAGACAAATAGCGGCTATATACTTCAGCTAGAGCAAAGGGCGGCTTTTGACTGGGATAGTTGCGATCGCGCCCGACTTGAACCGAATTTGGAGCGATCGCAAACAAATCATCTGTATTAATTAACAGCACGATAATGTGAGCTTGAAAACACCCAAATTTTTGCAGATAGGCGAGTTCGTTTCTTGGTCCCCACGAGTTGGCCGAAGCGTTTAAGACTTCGACCTCAGCAAACGACATCTCAGACAACTCTTTGCGAAGCTGTTCTGCCATGAGAGCAGCAATCGTTTGCGACTGATCAGTCCACCAGCCTCCATTGGCAATCGAGTCTCCAAGCAGCAAGATTCGCAGGGTGGAGTCGGGGCGATCGCGCGAAATCTCTGGACTCCGCATTGAGTAGGCATTAATCGCAATTTGATTGCCAAATCGCCGCGTGCGCTGATTTGGAGACAGCAAATAACCAACATGGTCATCTGCGATATATAGCAATGGAGATCCAAATCCGAAGAGCTGCCGTAGCGCAACCTCTAGGACTATGACGATCCCGATCGCGATCGCCCCAAGAATAAGAAGAAATTTCATGTTCCTACTGTAATCGGTTCAGTCAGAAATCAGTCTAGCCAGAAATCTGTTGGAACAAAGGAACTCTATAGCGAAAGGCAGATGGCCCCCTACGGCGCATGGTTTTACACACAATTCACAAGCGATTTAGGATCACTATATTAGTAGGATCACTATATTAGGATGAAATTTAAAACATAGGATCGTGGTCATCATCCCAACATTGACCATTTCGCCACGTCTTGCTCTCCCCCGTACATTTAGATTCAGTCTCAATCCACGGCAGAACAGTCGGATAAGATTCTAACTCTTGCGTCGTAAAAAACTGCAGTAATACTCGATCAACGCTTGCCCAGCCTAAAATTGCAAGGATAGCTGTTCCGCTGATCATTCCCACTGACTGCCAAAACAATCTTTGCTGAGATCGAATCCGCTCCTTAGATCGATGCTCAGCCCCTGCTAAAAGAACTAAATATAACCCTGGATGCCCTGGCAACGGAATTGACATCCGAAGGTCAACAGGGTGCTTTTTCCAACCGACTTGAGCAAAGGCTTGACGCATTGCCTCAATCTGTTGAGGGGTGAAGGTTGCCCGATCGTTAGGCGAAATGTTGGTAAACAAACGGCCAAAGAGTGAATGGATGTCTTGCGTCGATTTGCTCATTAGCCTGCTCAAAAGATGATCAGTGATATTATCAGCGTAAAAAGGCAGATACATGCTAGAGATGATGATCTCTCTTGCTAATTTAACGAATGAGTACGAGCGATCGCCTCAGCAGAGTCGCTGAGATGGATTGCGTCATTTGGCTGAGGATGTTCCTAAAAGGCTTAGCTTTCTGATGATGAGTCACTCGTGCTTAGCATTCACCTATCAGCGGGACGGTATCTAGAGGCGATCGCATCCTGGATTCCTGGGGTTGACCCGGTGATTAGAGCCACTCTCTGGCTATTGTTAGGCGCTTTGCTACGTTTATGGGGGCTAGGATAACCGCACAATAGCCATTCTATAGAATACTTGAAAGTAGATAGCTCTCTACCGTGCCCAACCCACCCTCCTTTGACGCATCCCCCATTTTGTTACTGCTGTAACGGGTTTATGAATCTTTGCTCTCGCTATACAACCCGCATCAAGTACGATCAGAGAGGCGTCTGAAAATGTTGAGCACTGATCAATCAACGGGGCGATCGCCGGTAATTGCTCCTGTTCAAGCCGCGCCTTAACCCGGCGTACTTCAGCGTGAAGTGAGCTATTTAGCAGCCAGTCTTGA
>DBGGTD010000076.1:0-3056 GCA_051162585.1 Elainellaceae cyanobacterium | reverse complement strand
GTGCTGCATAGCGCATTTGATAGTTTGCAAAGTCAATATCCTGAAGCCAGCATTCTATTGAGTTTAGCTTGATTGGTAAAGTCTATTGTGCAAAACGATTTGGAATGTAGGATTTCTACCGGTGTGAGCTTGTGGTATCTGCTTGAATGGTGGACACTGCAAGCTCGATTTTTTGGAAATGTATGAGTTGTACCAGAAGCTGATCTAATGAATGATTCTACTGATATTTGTGTAAGCTCCAAGAAACTGAAACAAGAGCTTCTAGATTTTGTGTTAGAGGCTGATGATGATGTGGCGATCGCACTGGAGAAATTTAGTGCCGATCAGCTTACGCAATGGTCAAACGTCAATTATCACGATGCCAATCAAAGCGCCTTAGTGATTGATATGTTTCTGACTGAAGGAGATATCAAAGGTCAGACACCTATTGATATATTTCTTGATAGTAATCAAGATCTTTCAGAAGGCGATCGCCACCTACTGGCTACGTGGAATCATAGCTTCAATGGATTATTCGAAGTCATCGATGCTACGCCTGAGGGATTCGAGTGTGTCAACTGGTTGACTGATAAGCGATATTTAATCAGGCATAACGGGCTGCAAGATCAAGCTAAGCTCGCCCGATTGAGCCCCAACGAAATTGTGGTAGCGCGTATCTCCCCGCTTACAGACACCGATTGGATATGGTCAGGCCCCATCCAGTTGCTGGGGAAATTAGGCAAGCCTAAACTTGCAGTGGCGATCGGTAATTTCAAGAATCGATTTAAGAAGCATCTCTATGGAGATGCGCCCGAGCTTTTGGAAGAGTCTTGGCGATCGGTAGAACGCTACCATCAAGAATTTATTGACTTCTTTAATACTAATGAAGTGACTTTGCCAGGGCATCAACTCGACAAAAAATTGAAAGAGTTTCAAGACCTGGTCACTCAACGTCGGTTAGAAAATTCTGGCATTGATAGCTCTAAATCGTTGAGTGAGATTGCTGAAGAAGCAGGGGTGTCTCAAACTGACGTCACAGAAACCGCAGCAGATTTAGGCACAGATGATGCGACTGTCAACCAGCTATTTGATAGCAAAAAGTCAGTCAAGATGGTTATGCCTAAGGTTGATCTGCCAGAGATATTACGAAAAGCCCCCGAGGTCACCGTCATCGTTCATCCTCGATGGGGACAAAGTTTCCTGACCGACTATCGTCAACTGACAACGTTGTTAGAATCAGCAGGCGAATCGGCGAACAATCCAGAGACTGAAGCCCTAGATGTGCTTGTAAAGCGTTATCTAGAAAATGATGCTACTAATCCTTATGTGTGGCGCCGTCTTGCTCAACAGCATCCTGGTCAGCTAGAAACAGCATTGCGGCGAGTGTTAAATCGCCCGGACTTTGATTTAGCCAAGGATTTAGACCCGGTATTAGAATCATTCGGAAAACTAGAGCCAGAACTACCCGACATTGCTAGCGCTCCTATACACCTGCATAATCTATTTCAAGACGCGCTGTTGAACGTCAACAAGAACAAGTCTAAAAGTAAGACTAAGGCAAGTAAAGGCAGACAAAAATCAGGATTTGGTGCCTGATATCGTTCCAAAACCCAAAATTGTGCTGCTTTAACGGTTTGAATCAATCGGAAGTGCTTATACTACTTATCATTCTCGTCAAGGAGAATTTCCGATGTTACATCATACGACCGATGAATGGCTGCTAGACGATTTGGATGTCGCTGCTAACGAATCATCTAAGGAAACATCTGATTTATTATTTCAAAAATATATGCAAAGCCCATTTTCAATGTCTTGGGCGGAGCTAGATGCTCTTGTGAAAGCCAAGCGTAGTTTTATGTCAAGGTTAACTGACTAAACTAAGAGCATCCTTTATCTTGAGAATACTAAAAGGCATGTTTCAAATGCTGCGCGATCCTCTGGGGACACTGCTTGTTGACGACGATGATAGTCGTCTAAATCCAACCAGTTGCCTTGGTCATAGTGCCATTGGGCGTCGGGGGTATAAGGAGGCAAGACTCGCGTTGTATCAACTAATTGATTGCCTTCAATAAAGCCTTTGAAGCACAGATGCTGAGAAAGAAAGTTTGTCTGCATGCCGATCGCCACGTGCCCAGCTTTGCGAAGCAAAATTTGATGAGATGCAACCTCCGATAACGGCACAGTCGACGAAGGGGCGATCGCCTCGTAAACATAGTCTCCATTTAGCAAAGATTCGAGGCCCGTTGCGTCTGGCTCAACTGCTGATCCCCTGACTAATGCTCTAGTGATTAATCCGTCAGTGATCAATAATCCAGTTGCACCACTGATACCCGCTACGAGAATGCTACTCCATTTAATCCATCGCCTCATGCCGCTTCACCTTTCCAAACCGAACAAAACCATACGGGCTCAGGTTTGTGTGCAGAACGGCGCAAGGTTCTACACACGCTCGACCTCCTGATGCAAGAGCGTAAGGCAATAATTCTGTATTGAAATGTACGAATTAGGACCGAGTGAATCACTTGCTTGATTTTACTAAAAATCTTTACATTGCTTCTATATCGCTATGCCTGAATCATACAGTATTTTATTCAAAGGCTTTTGTCCCCCCCCCCTGTTTCAACTGAGCAGTAGTTTAAGCAACGTTTCAAGCACTCTTGTCTACGCATTTATCTCTCACACATTTGAAAATTAGGTGTTATGGACGACACAATTCCGACAATATTGGCGGAAACCTTTGATGGTGGTTTCCCTCCCCTTGGGTGGACGACGTTTAATGGAGAAGGCGAACTAGATTCTGACGAGCAGTACTTCCCAGGGAGTGAAGAATGGTCAGGGGGAGCACTGGGTGACAATTCGGTTGCATTTGTTTTCGGCGAAGATATTGAAAATGGACTCGCTCAAGACTGGCTCGTCACAACGTTGCTCGAACCCACGGCTGAAAATAGCACGCTCACCTTTGATGGTCTGATCTTTCCAGGCAACACGCCCAGCAATTTCTCGGTGCGGGTTTCAACCGATAGTCAAACCGATGAAGGTGACTACACGATTGTTGAAACCTATACTCGCGACGACTT
>DBGGTD010000075.1:0-12760 GCA_051162585.1 Elainellaceae cyanobacterium | reverse complement strand
AAATTCTCCAACAGAACGGTCTGAGGGGATAAACGCCTAAATCCATCATATACTCTCTTCTATTCGCAACCATTCTTTTACAATCCATTCAGGGGTATCGTAATAAGATACCCTTGTTTTTTCTTTTTTCGATATTCTTAATTCTTTCTTTTTGGGTCTATTTTAGGATTTTTGAAAAGGATCTGAAAGGATTTTTTAGGCTTCGGCTAGTTGTAGATGCGTGCGACTTCTCGCAGAATAAACTACTGCTACCCAAGCAAAAACCGGGCCTATGAGTCGGTGGAGGCTAGCTTTGGTGTGGGCGCAGGCGTGTCTACCCTGCGGGAGCGCTTCACAGGGCTGCAATAACCTTTTAAGGCTTGTGTTGTCGATAATCTTCCGACGACTGGGGATCAAGTTCCCACCGCTGATCGTCTCGCCGCTCTAAATCATCACTAACTTGGATAGGCTTTTTATCCGGCACTTCGACTCCAACTGATGCCGCAATTTCATCGACAACATCTTGATCTGGAGTCGGGGTTGTTCCACCCACTGCTTCTTCGCCTACTACTTTGGCTTGTCCCAAATTGGTATCCACGTCGCCACCTGTTGGATCGCTGCCAGTTGCCATGCGATCGCTCACTTGACTCACCACATCACCCGATCCAGTATTGCGATCCTCAACGCCTTCTGGCACTGTTTCAGCCGGATCGGGCTTCAGCACCGGATCGGGCTCTGTGATCGGATTAGCGGCGATCGCGCTATCGTTATTCGCTTCTACAATGTCGGGGGGGATCGGCGAGTTCTTGATTTCGTCCGTTGAATTTTGCATTGGACGGGAACGATCTGCCATGTGTCGTTAACTCCTAACTAGCAACATCATCCTCAGGATGGGCCTGTTGAATATAACCGCCATCAATCTCAAGGAGATTCCAAAAATAAGTCAAATTTTGAATTGATTTCTGAATTGATTAAATAATTCATGTTCACTCTATAAAATCTGTCATCGGATTGTCATCTTCAAAATGAAGGAGTTCTCGGCATGAGGCTATCTAGAGGCTATCTAAACGTAATAACTCTCTCCGATGACAGATGACAGGCTGTGACCTCAGAATGATGCGAGCGATCTGCATTACTTTATACAGTTAAACCAAAACATAGAGCAAAAAACTTCTATAGACCAAACACTTCAACAGCGAAAAAATATGAATGAATCTATGAACCAGTCTGTAGATGAACAAACTACAGAAGCTCAAGCGGAGCAGCGAAACCAATCTTACAATCAGCCGCGAGTGGCTATTTTAATTGAACAGGGATTTGAAGATTCTGAATTTCAAGTCCCTTACCGTGCATTGCAGGCATCCGGTGCTGATGTTTACGTGGTCGGACCGCGCATGAATGAACGGTATCAGGGAAAGCGTAGATATGTTTCAACTAAGTTAGACATCACGTTTGCAGAAATTCGTGCCGATCGCTTTGATGCGATCGTGATACCTGGAGGACATGCCCCAGACTACATGCGGAGTAATAGAAATGTCGTCCGCTTTGTTCAGCAAACAATGGAGCAGGAAAAAATCATTGCAACTGTTTGCCACGGGCCTCAAGTTTTGATTGAGGCGGATGTGATTCGCGGCAAGCGCCTGACAGGCTTTCACAGCATTCGTCGGGATCTGGAAAATGCAGGCTCTCAGTATGTGAATGAACCCCTCGTTGTTGATACCAATCTGATTACAGCGCGTCGTCCGGGAGATTTGGTAAGCTTTACGACTGCCCTTCTTTCGCGGTTGGGTTTGAAACCTCACGACGGGAATTTACCTGATGACTCAGATATCGACACGACAGAGGCATGGACGCTCGCTGAAGCGTGGGGCGGATCGAGTCGGCGCGAGATTGTAACCTGCCTTAATGTCGCCATTCGGGGTGAGCGCTATGGGCTCCACGCATTTGAAAAATATGCGGAAAAGACATCCGATCTGGAAGTAGCCGCTGCACTCCGAGAAATATGCGTCATTAAAGAGAAGCATATCCAAATGCTAAAAGCGCGTTTAGCAGCGTTTGATGGAAATGAGTCTTTCCTGGCGGCCAATAGCGCTGTGTATGCCCGCTTCAAGCACTGGTTTAGAAAAAGTAAGGATAACGAAATCCTCCGTCGGGCGTTAGGTGACTTGCAAACAGGGGTGGTGGATGCCTATCGATTACAAAATTCGTTGACTGATCCCATTACGGTGGCGATCTTTGACGAAATCGTTGAAGACCTCAGTAAGAACGAGCAATGGCTAGCATCGCTTTACCAGGCGAGAACGGATGAGAGTCTTCGTCCGGCTAAACCGACAACCGGCATTGCAGTAACAAGCTAATTTGGATGAGGCATGTATGGCATACCGACTTAAATCTCAAGAAACGCTTGATGATGGAGTTAAGCGAATTGTAAAAGAGCAGATTGATCGAGCCCTTGAACAGCTCCTTGATGAGTTTGAGCGCGATCGCGATGAAGCGATTCACGATGCTCGTAAGCGGTTCAAGAAGGTTCGTGCTGTTTTGCGGCTCATTCGATATGAGCTAGGTGAAGCCCCCTACAAGCAGGAAAATGCATATTTTCGCGATACGGGCAAGCAACTCTCCCATGTTCGCGATGCCAAGGTTCGCATCGAAACGCTAGACGATTTGCAAGAGCACTTCCATAATCTTGCAGATGTGCAAATATTCGATGATGTACGCCAAGCACTCGAAGCCTATTATGCCTCAACCTGGGAGTATTTGCTCGGCACTCAAGAGGCGATCGCCACGACCATTCAGACCCTTAAAGATGCACGGGAGCGGATCGATACCTGGTCAATTGAACGCAACGATTGGTCAGCCATTGAAGGCGGATTTAAGAAAATCTACAAGCAGGGTTATAAAGGGTGGCATCGCCTGTCAGAAGCACCAACCGCTGAGAACTACCATGACTGGCGTAAACGCGTGAAATATTTGTGGTATCACCTCTCTATCATGCGACCTATATGGCGCAAAATCATTAAGGAGTGGGCCGATCAAGTCCACCATTTAGCGAGTTTGCTCGGTACTGAACACGATTTGTCTGTGCTACGCGATTTCGTCCTGAGCGAACCCAAGCGACTTCAGGATGTCAGCGGATTAGACGTTTTGATCCCTCTGATCGACCGCAGACGTGACCAGCTGCGATCGCGCGCAGGATTCCTGGGTCGCCGTATCTACGCAGAGGAGCCAAAAGCCTTTACTCAACGACTAAGCACCTACTGGGAAACATGGCAGCTTGAGCAAGATGCAGTGACTTAAAATCTATCGTTAGAGTTACTCTTTACAAATTGTTAAACTCCCGACGACAGAGGTGTGATCAAGTGGAATTCGCTAGATTATAAAGTAGTAGCGAATTCGATTGACTTTGTTTATGAATTACCTTATTGCAGTGCTATCTGATCGAATTCAAGCTGAAGAGGCACTTACTGCCCTGGAAAACCAGAATTTACCTTCTGAGCAAGTTAGCGTTTTGGGTAGAGGGTATCAAAGTGCAGACGAATTTGGCTTGATCGATCCAAATAACCAAGCAGGAAAGCAGTCGCAGCGACTTGCTTACTGGGTAATCCCGTTTGGATTTATTGCTGGATACGCATTCAACGTTCTCACCGGGATTGACATCATCTCATCTGCGGGCGGTGTTATCAACCACATCATTGGCGGTATTCTAGGCGCAGCATCCGGTGCTTTAGGCGCTCTGCTAGTTGGCGGCGCGATTGGCTGGACAGTGGGCAGTGGTGATGCGTTAGCATATAGAAACCGTTTGAACGCAGGTAAGTATTTGATTGTCGTAAGAGGGACGGATGAAGTTGTCCGCAATGCGACTCGTATTCTGCGACAGTTTGAACCTGAAAATATTCAAGGATACAGTGAACCCGCTGCAGCTTAAGATCACTGCTCAATCCTTAATATATCCATTGATGAAGTAGCCTCAGCAAGGAGGACAGAAATTATGGCAGATAGCCCAATTCTAAAACTTAAGGAGTACGGTCAAAGCGTATGGATGGATTATCTCAACCGCGACTTGATGGAGTCTGGTGAGCTCAATAACATGATTGAGCGCTACGGGCTTTGCGGGTTAACGTCCAATCCATCTATTTTCGAAAAAGCTATTTCCGGCAGCGATGTGTATAACGCCGACATTGAAGCGGGCGTTCGCGAGGGCAAATCTGCACAAGAGATTTACGAATCGTTGGTGTTTGAAGATATCCGCAATGCTTGCGATCTGTTTTATCCCATCTATGAGGAAACAGATGGACAAGATGGGTATGTCAGCATCGAAGTCTCTCCCGAATTGGCTCGTGATACTCAGGGGACGATTGCAGAAGCTCGGCGATTCTACAACGCGATTGATCGTGAGAACGTGATGATCAAGATTCCTGGAACCATGGAGGGTTTCGGGGCCGTTGAGCAGGCGATCGCTGAAGGCATCAACGTCAACATTACCCTGCTGTTCTCAGTTGAAAACTATATGCAGGCAGCCTGGGCATATATACGAGGCTTAGAAAGTCGTGTACAGGCTGGTAAGCCCATCAACAGAATTGCTTCTGTTGCTAGCTTTTTCCTAAGCCGCATCGATACAAAAATCGATGAGCGCATTGAAGAGCGTCTGAAAGGAGAAGGAACAGAAACTCTCAATCGTGAGGCTCGGCTTAATGAAATCAAGGGCAAAATTGCGATCGCCAATGCTAAAGTTGCCTATGAGAAATTTAACGAGCTGATTAGTAGCGATCGCTGGCAAGAACTAGCGCAGCATAACGCCAACGTTCAGCGCCTGCTTTGGGCAAGCACCAGCACCAAGAATCCTGAGTACAGCGATGTAATGTACGTCAACGAGTTGATTGGGCCTCATACAGTTAATACTATGCCCACAGCGACACTGGAGGCATGTGCTGACCATTGTGATATCGCAGGCGATCGAGTTGAGCAAGGTGTCGAAGAAGCTCACAAACTGCTTCAATCTCTCAACGATCCCGACATTCAAATTAGCTTGTATCAAGTCATGGAAGAGCTGTTAGAGGAAGGGATCGAGAAGTTCAATAAGCCATTCCATTCCTTGATGGAGTCATTGGAACAAAAGATTCAAGATCTTCAGCCCGCCGAAGTCTGATGCTAATTTAGCCAAATCGAAAGCGCAATAATTAGAAAGAGAGACGCAGCGATCGCGCTGTGTCTCTTTATGGCAATTCTGCGAATTAGAGTTACGCAAACTCTGAAAACCAGTTAGCGGCACCTATCCATCCAAAATCTAAAATCGGAAATTGATATTACCGAGTACAGATCCCTCTCTCGGCAATGGTGACTTCTCCGCGGGCAGTTTACTCTAGAATCGGATGAATTTAATGATACATCTTAATATATGACATCCAATGAAACGACCTTCATTGAATATATTTTGAGTCGAGTCATTGAAACAACTGTTTCGAGTCAGCTTGAAGGCGCTAATCGGCTTAGCATCGAAGTGAATGGACACCCCTCTGAACTCCTCCAAGGGCAGGCTCATTCCGTTACTGTGGAAGGAGATGGGCTCAGGCTGCAAAAGAATCTGCGCGTTGATTCTCTCGTAGTTCATATCAAGCAATTGGCGATCGCCCTGTTAAGTTCTGCGATGGGCAAACCCAAACTTTCCCAACCTGCAAGTGTCTCCGCCCAGGTCGAGTTAACAGAAACCGATTTAAATCACCTATTAAATTCGGAACTGCTGCATGATTGGCTATGGACGGTAGACATTTCCTCACCTCGTCGAATTATGCGGTTAGATGTTGATCAGGTTAACTGTCGGCTTTATTCCAATAACCAAATTGGAGTGCAGCTAAAAACGTGCCTTCATCAGTCCGATGCATTACCGATTGAGGCGATCGCAGCTGAATTAATGCTTCGACTCCACAACAATGGCACCACTGTTTTCCTAGAGCGGGGTGGGTTTTTAGACGATACCAGCCTTCCCATCCAAGACACCCTCGCAATTCTAGACATGCTCAGCAACCTTTTGCAACTACGGAGCTTTCAATTTGACGATCTGTCAGTCTCAATTCAACACGTTGATGTTCATCAAAAGAAACTGCGAATATGGCTCAAGGCAGATGTTTGGAGAATTCAAAGCTTAATAACGTAGAAGCAATACTCTAATAATTCGATGAGGCTAATGTGGCTGGCTTATTCGATACGCTATCAAATATTCCTAAAGCAGTTGTTTATGGACTGCTGATTATTACCTTATTTCCTCTTATTTGCTTGAATGGGTGGCTTATTCTGCAAATCCTCCAATATTTACAACCCTTTGTCAGCATTTTTACTATTTCAGCGCTACTAGCCTTTATTCTGAATTATCCAGTTCATTTCCTTCAGCAAGGAGGGCTCAATCGCGGATATGCGGTCTTGCTAGTGTTTCTAACGGCGATCGCCACTATTAGCATCATCGGCGTCATTCTATTTCCCTTCTTGTTTAATGAAATCAATGCGGTGCTAGAGCGCATTCCCGAATGGCTGGATGCTATCAATAAAAACCTCTCCTCACTACAAGCATGGTCTATTAGTCAGCAGTGGTCAATCAGCATCAATGAAACCATTGCCCAACTAACAGACGAAGTGATATCAGAACTCAACTCCCTCGGCGAACAGATTTTCAACATTACCCTCCTCACCCTCGAAAGCCTGTCTCAAGTTGCCCTAGCCCTCGTCTTAACCTTCTACTTTTTGCTGGATGGTCAGCGCATTGTCAACTGGCTCCTAGAATTATTCCCATATCATATTGGACAGAATATCGGGCAATCCCTTCAACAAAATTTTCAAAACTACTTTTTAGGACAGGCAATTGTTGCGACTCTAGCATCTTTTCTCATGACGATTGCCTTTTATATGCTGGGCGTCGATTTTGCGTTGCTCTGCGGCATTACAGTTGGGGCCGCAGCTCTGGTGCCCTTCGCAGACATATTGGTATTCAGCGTGATTAGCGCGCTGATTGCTATCCAAGATATTTGGTTGGGGATCAGAGTGATTGTGGTAGCGCTTGTCCTAGATCAGACGATTGATCAGGCGATCGCCCCTCGATTAGTCGGCAAGTTTATTGGGTTAGGCCCGATTGAAGTCATTTCATCGTTACTACTGGGCGCAAAACTAGGCGGAGTCGTGGGGTTATTTATTGCAATTCCGTTTGCAGGCTTCTTTAAAAGTGCGTTTGACAGTATTCAAACATGGAGGAGCGTGTTAAATGATTCGTTCAGCACCCATTCTCCAGACGGGCAAGATGGCACCGAGCAATCCGCACCGCCGCCTCAACCCTCTGTTCCTCAACCCGACTGATCAACTATGCGTCAGTCAGATTGACCATGTAATCGCGTTAGTGGAACTGATGTGATGCCGTAGCATACAATTGACACGGCAATCATTAAACTACTAGTAGTCCAGATTTCACTGACCCAAAAAGATAGCCCTAATAGCCATGCGGTCAAACAGCCACTCACGAGCCACATCAGCGGCATGACTAGCCCTAGTTGAATTCTTCAAGTTCTCCACAAACTACCCATGCTTTCTTTCATGTAGGACTTATACCAATTCTCGATTTCAGTATTTTATAGGGGCAGACACATACTCTGAAAAGGGGGGCGAGCCTGTTTGTCTGTAGCTCTTCTTTGAAGAATTAGTGTCACACAAAATCATCACACGTAAGGTAAGCCATTAAACTTGAACCAAGTTTAGAACTGGAGCTCTGTCAGAAAACTCCAGATCCTGAGCTGGACTTGGTACCGTTGCTTACCCTACGCCTGAATTTATGAATTTAATGGTTCTGGCAGACTATGAACTCTGCTGTCGCTGAGGGGTGTAGCCCTTACGCTCTAGACATCTCTCAAACTCAGCCTCGGCATCACTCAGTTCAGGGTTGTCTGTTAGATTAAATGCGCGCTCAATTTGGTCATTGGTCATTTCACCTAAAGCACGAGCGAGGCGATCGCCTGCATCATCGTTCTGCAATGTAAGCTCTTCGGGAATACAATCTTCAATCGCCTTGAGCCGATCGTCTTTGATGACGCCTTGATTTTCTGAACTGGATTCCTGTGCCACAAGCATTGCATCATCCGCCGCGTTTGGCAGGGCAAAAGCCGATCTGGTGGTCAGCCCGCCGAGTGTAACCATAATCGCCATTAACCCCACAAGGGCAGTGGAAACTAACATTTTCAGGACTCGACTTATATGACTCATCATGAATGATTCTCCTTGAAAATTTCTCTTCAAATCTGCGCTTCAAACTCTAATGAATGGAACATCCTCGATTAATGAAGCTACAATCAATACTTCAGGAATACGAATTAATTAACACAACACTTTATGGACAAAGACATAGCAACTTGTCCCTCCAGGGTTTGCAAATCTTCAGATCAATAACCCACACTCCTGAATAACAAATTAAGCTAATCTGATAGTTAATATTGATTGCAAATGCTTAAGGTTTTAACTAAGGATTTAGACTTAGCTACCAACCTCAACAATCGTGATTGAGGATAGGGAGTTATGTCATCTTTCATTCGACAGAGCTTTATCTATAGCAATCCCAGATGGGTTGTGAGCGATCGCCAATCAATACAATATTTAATACTGTCTATCTCCTGAGAGGCGTGGGATTTCCACCGTCCGATAGATTCAGATACATCTAAAATTGCTTAATCTAAAGATCTAGGTTGAAATGCATCAAATGCACTAGGGCGCTTAGGAAAAAATCCAGGTAGGAAGTTTGGATTATACCTTTAGCTGAATCCTTTGAGTCAAATTAAGCAGCTCAGTTAAAGGATTCAACTAGGTTTAGGCTCACGACTCAAATCATCACTTCAGAT
Source organism: Elainellaceae cyanobacterium (assembly GCA_051162585.1). Taxonomy (GTDB): domain Bacteria; phylum Cyanobacteriota; class Cyanobacteriia; order CAZCXK01; family CAZCXK01; genus DBGGTD01. The sequence continues at coordinate 3,917 of DBGGTD010000075.1, read as the reverse complement.
CGTGTGTCGTTTAAGAATTGAGGATAAGAGCATGGCAAATCACAATACTAGTAGACATGCTAATAGCGATATTGATGATGAGGGTGCCGGAACGCAAACACAGGAAAAGCCTCGTTCAAGCAGTTCTACCCACAAGACATCAGAAGCAGCCGTATTAAAATGGCTTCTGGCATTTTTAATTATCGTAGGTGCAGGCGTACTTCTAGAGTACTTCGGAGTAATTGACGTTGCCCCGAGATTTGGACGAGAGCAACAAACTCGACTGTTTGATTTTCAAGGAGAGCGTGATTTTGCCGACGTTCCAAATGGTTTTTGGGCACGACCATTCATTCAGGAACTGGTCCAACGTAATGCTGTGACTGGCTATCCAGATGGAGGGTTTAGTCCAGAGCAATCTGTAACACGGGCTCAGTTCGCGGCAATGGTACAATCTGCGTTTGATATTGAGGCAGTAGAGTCTGCCGAGCCGTTTCAAGATGTACCCTCTGATTTCTGGGCGTCGGGTGCGATCGCCAGTGTTGCTAACGAAGGCTTTCTAAGCGGATATGCCGGAAATGAGTTTCGTCCTAGCCAAGATATGACGCGAGCAAATGTGCTAGTTGCTCTAGCAAGCGGTTTAGGCTTAGAGACAAACACGTCACCGGATGAGATTTTGCAAACATTTACGGATGCTGACCAAATACCGGAGTATGCTCGTGAGGCGATCGCCGCCGCAACTGAGGCAGGGCTGGTTGTGAATTACCCAAACGTCAATCAACTCAATCCGACTCAATCCGCGACGCGTGCAGATGTCGCTGCCATGATCTATCAAGCTCTCGTTATTAACGATCAAGCTGAACCGTTTGCATCTGAATTCATTGTGAATACCCCCCTCAATGGTGATGCTCAATAGCTTTGTTGATCACGGGTTGATCCTGATTATTAGATCACAACTAGGCTGAGCAGTCTATTTAGGCTAGTTGTGATCTGGCTCCCTTGTATCCTAATAGTCTCAAGCACTTTACAGAAGTAAAACGAGTAAGGTCTAGAGCTAATGAGGCTATCTGAACTTGATTTAACTATATTCTTTTTTTCTTTTCTCTAGTTGCTTTGACTGCTTGAAAAAATCGGATATGACTTGAACTATATCCGTAAGTCTTTAGTCTAAAGAGAATTTGGCTCTCTCAACTATCTTCTAAAAAAATGTCGTGACCTATTCTGGAACTTCTATGACCTTATTGTCCAAAACCAATCTGCAACTCTTAGCCAATGTGTCTGATGGCGAGACGTGCGTATCTATTTATATGCCAACTCATAAGGCTGGTCCTGAAATTCGGCAAGACCCGATTCGTTTGAAGAATCTGGTTCGAGCCGCTGAGGAAAAACTTATGGCTCAGGGCTATAATTCTAGAGACGTAGGAAGCTTGCTTGAACCCGGTCGAATCGCAGCCTTGATTGATGATGCAGATTTCTGGCGGCACCAAAGTGATGGATTAGCATTGTTCATTGCCCCCGATAGCTTTCATCGTTTCCATCTACCGATCAGTTTTGAAGAGCGAGTCATTGTTTCTGATCGCTTTTATCTGAAGCCGCTCATGCCGATTTTGAAAAACGATGGCCGATTCTTCTTGCTGTCACTTAGTCAGAATCAAGTCAAGCTCTATGTTGGTAGTCATCACAGCATAGTCGAAGTTGATTTAGGAGACACGCCAACTAGCTTGAAAGAAGTCCTTCGATACGATGAAAAAGAGCATCAGCTTCAGTTTCATACGCAGGGCAGAGGGATTGATCCGCTATATCACGGTCAGGGAGTTGGGACAACTGACAACAAAGATGAACTACGGCGCTTTTGCAATGTCATTGACAACACACTGCAAGATCTGTTGAAAGACGAGCGATCGCCTCTTGTGCTTGCGGGAGTTGATTATTTGACTGAGATGTATCGAGAGTGCAGTTCTTATTCCAACGTACTCGACAGGCATGTGACAGGCAACCCAGAGAATGTCGATTTAGACGATTTGCATCAACAAGCATGGCACATTGTCGAACCTTACTTTCAGGAGTCTCAGCGTCAGGCAGTCAATCAATATCATCACCTGAAGGGGACAGGGCAAGCGACAGCAAGCTTGCAAGATATCGTTGTTGCCGCCTATGAAGGACAAGTTGACACTCTATTTGTGGCAAATGGAGCCTATCAATGGGGGAACTTTTCTCCTCAAGAGCGTACCGTAGAAATGCATGCCGATGAGAGCCCTGGTACGAACGATCTACTAAACATGGCAGCAATTTATACTTTCATCAATGGAGGAACCGTCTATGCCGTTCATCCTGACCACATGCCTGTGGTAGATGCGACTGCGGCAGCTATCTTTCGATATCCAATCGTGTCAGGAGTTGGAGCCCCATCATAGTTGCCATCCAACTGTTTTGGCTGATTTGCACAAATTAATACAGCCAAGTTAATACAGCAATTTGCAATTGCGTTAAGTATAGAAATGGTGGCGTGGGCGCACTGCATCCACGCCATCATGCTTAACTCAAGCACATACCGCTATATGATAAAACCTTACAGTAATCGATTATTTCTAGTGTTCCTATGGCGTTCAAAGATTTTTTTGCAGACGAAGACCGAAAAGAAATCCTTCGAGTTTTTCTAGCGATTTCCATTCTGATCCCAGGTATCTTGCACTTTGTGGTACCTGAGCCTTTTGTCAAAATCGTGCCATCTTTTTTGCCCTATCCGCTAATGCTCGTTTATATTAGCGGTGTCTTTGAAATCCTTGGATCGATTGGGTTACTGATCCCACCGGTTAGCCAAGCAGCCGCGTGGGGCTTGATTTTACTCTTCATTGCAGTATTTCCTGCCAATATCAATATGGCAGTTAATCACATTCATATTAGTGGCATTCCCGATTCGCCTATTTTTCAGGCCATTCGTTTACCGTTTCAAGGTGTTTTAATCGCCTGGGCTTGGTGGATGACAAAGCCGTCTAGCCCAGAGAAACAGGCATCTATCATTCCAAAGCGGTGGCTGCCAATGCAACACTCCTCTAATGAAGGCATCAAGTAGACCTGATTATAGGACTTTCGTCGTAGTCCTGAATCTATCTTGGGGTCGACGTTGATGATCCCCATCACCCTGTAATGTGGTGACGAAGGTTGGATAGATAAAGCAGAGTAATTTTGATGCTCAAACAGCATGAAGAGCCTGCAAACCATAACTATAGCTGTCGCATTAGGCGATCGCGGGAAGTAACATTTTGTTCTGAATTATCTCTGAATTATCAATATCCCGTGTCGCAGACAGCTAGATTTCAATATCTACCTTTCGTTAAATCTATCGTTAAGAAACTTGCAAGGCATTACTTGATTCCTACACCATTTGGACCAATCAGGCAGTCAATTTAGATGATTTTGTATCCCTGATTTTCTAATAATGCATTCCTCAAGGAGGAGTATTTTATGTCATCGACGGCCACAAACAAGCTCTATGACTATCTTAAAGAGTCTGAGCAGAAGATTTTTCAAGGCTTTGAAGATCTGACTACAGATGATAAGCTCGCTTGGTTTTATTGGGTCTATGACAAAATGGGAGACTCTATTACTCCAGCAGCCCCATCAGCAGCTGATCCCAATTTGGCACCTGTCCTACTAGGCACATTTTATAATCTCTCCGATGACGATCAGCTTGCCATCATGCGGCAAATCGTCAATCGGGAAGACACTGAATATTCCCGCTACTATGGTGCATTGGCTGTCAACAACCGGCTAATGGTTTGGTATGGCTGGGCACGCGCCATGGGGGAAACAGTAGTTGATTTGCCCAGTGACTACCCCAAGACTGATGCTATTAATCAACTGCTCGACCAAACTCAGCAGCTTGAATTTCAAGAGCAAATTTCAGTATTTCGGGCGATCGCATCCGATATGGGCTATAG
>DBGGTD010000074.1:0-2559 GCA_051162585.1 Elainellaceae cyanobacterium | reverse complement strand
GTCTAATACAATGACCCCATATTTCTCCAGTCTCTCATTCAGAGCAGTGTCGAAGTCTTGCTTGAGTTCAGTCCGCTTGGTGATAGATTCTTCAATGGTTCGCCGTGCTGCTGCGATTTTGAATGATTCTTGGGTTTGCGGTGCAATAATTTTAGACACTAGATTTCCTAAGGTGCCCTGAGTTCTTCTGATTTCGACAACCCGAGTTGGGTCTAGGCGAAAATTAATTGCAAAGCTAGCCTTAAGGTTTTGCAAGTCTCGCGTTGAGCTTTCCGCCGGAACTTCGAATTTCTGCACTGTGACATCATAGACATCAACCGCAGAGATTAAGGGTGGCTTGAGGTGAATTCCCTCAAGTAAAGCCCCTTCCCGAGCTTTCCCTAGAATGCTTATGACTCCGGCTTGTCCGGGATTAATGACTACAAATGAATTAAGCCCAATGATGACAACAATAAATGCGAGAATAGCCGCAATAATGGTCGACAAGCTCTGGGATTGCTGATTCTTCAAAACTCGATCTCTCCTTATCTACTTAAGATGATGTTCCATGGCAAATCGAACTAATTCGGCCCGATTGTTTGTATTTGTCTTACGCAGCAAACTACTAACATATTTCTCAACCGTGCGAGGACTTAGGTGAATATTCTCTCCAATTTGTCCGTTGGATAGCCCATCCATTAGTAAGTCTAAAACTTGACGCTCTCGCTCCGTCAAATCGAGGACGAAAACAGCCGTTGGAGCAGCGGTTGATCCGTCTGTATTTTGCTCTTTTTCTTCCAATAGCTCGTTTGTCTGCACCCTCAATCGCCAATCCATCTGAACCATTTGCGCCCGCTCGAGCAGGTTGCGAATCACAGCACCTAGTTCTTCCAAATCAAACGGCTTAGGCAAATAGACGTCGCAACCGAGCTGATATCCCCGGATTCTTTCTTCAGTATTAGTGCGCTCGGTGAGAAAAATGACTGGCAATAGACGAAGCGCTGGTTGCCGACGTACACGCCGCATCAATTCATATCCGTCCATGCGTGGCATCGTAATGTCAGTCACGATTAGATGGGGTTGATACTGGTTGACCATTTCTAGCGCCTTCTGCCCGTTTTCGGCAGAAATAACCATATAGCCCGAAAGCTCGAGGTAATCGCTAATCGATAGTCGAGTCCCCAGATCATCATCGACAACGAGGATTGTTAGAGACATGCCTCTCAAATAGGCTCCATACCGTCATTAACCTAAGTTGGGATTCGTTATTAAGAAACGAGAACGTTATGACTTTTGAACATCATTGCGTATGTTGTTACGGTCTGATCACGTTCCGAATTATATCGGAGAGCAACTGCATCAATCATTCACCTTGCATTCACCTTGGATAGTATTCAGATAGTATTCCTGCTGAATTGCTATTAATAGGCTGATGACAACATAAATTCTTGTAATAATCTGAAAATTCTTAGAGATTAAGCAATGTGCAGTATTGAATAACTCTGGGTATGTATGCTGCTAAGTCGAATCTAAAGGCCTCGCTTGTAAATAACCTACCATTGGCAATGACTCTGTACGGGCAAATGGCTGTTTGCCCCCTATCCAAACTGCCAGGGCATTATTTAAACAAATCCCTAATGGATATATCTAGCTGTAGCATAATCCTCTATGCCTCACTGGTATAGATTCAACTGTGGATGAAAATATAAAATCGAAAGACTGAAAGACTATAGAACTTATGTTTGCCAACGCATTCGATGATTTGTCATCTTGCCTAACATCCTAACGAATTCCTATGTGAAGGCGTGAGCTTGATGTCTAGATGACGTGAGTGCGATCGCCCTCTTAATTAGCCGAGAAATCAGCGGATAGTATAGGGTGACTAAATGTAAGCGAGAGTCCCGGAAAAATTTGTTCTCGGCGGATGATTTTGATTTAGAATCGATGCCATCGATTTGACACCCCTATCGTTGCTCCTAATTCTGCCCATAAACATATTGTCCTTCCTATGAGCCGGTCACGCTTTCCGATACTATGAAGAAATGCCAAGTCTCTGATAACCCCATCCACGTATAGCGAACTGTTGTTTTAGTCTCCAAAAAATCGAAGAATTATGGCGCTGACGCTTTTTAATCTGGCTACACATTCATCATAATTGAAGTGTCTCGTCGTATACTTAGGAGTCTGAGTCATTAGATTGGCATTTGGAGTAACCAGGCATTGATCTATGTAAGATGTTGGCTGTTGAAGCGTTGATATCAAGTAGTTTTGTTATCGATGTTGAGCGGTTTAAGACTGCTGGGGATACTTCAAGATATTTCAGATGCAACCAGGAAGGTAGAACAGGAGAGTCATGAGTCAAGAGGAAATTTATCAAAAGGTTCAAAAAATCGTTTCTGAACAGCTCGGCGTTGATACTGCTGAGGTTAAGCCAGAAGCCAATTTTGCTAACGATCTAGGGGCAGACTCTCTCGATACAGTCGAGTTGGTGATGGCCCTAGAAGAAGAATTTGATGTCGAAATCCCGGACGAAGCGGCTGAAGGAATTGCCACCGTGCAAGCAGCAGTAGACTACATATC
>DBGGTD010000073.1:0-3321 GCA_051162585.1 Elainellaceae cyanobacterium | reverse complement strand
CTGCTTTTCTCGTCGACTAGAAAGGACGAAAAGATTCCCTTCAAAACCACTTGATAAATCAAATCCAGTGTCAAAACTGCGATCTTCAACAAGCTGACGAGTATCTCCAAGAGGAATATAGCCATTGAGTCGAAAATCCCAAACTTCCCCTAAACTTTCAAGTCCTAATCCTAATTGGTAGAAATCGCTGTGCTCGGCTCTACGGTTGTCAAGAGAAGTATATCCACCCCAAATGCGATCGCTTGCTTCACTGTAGGCTCGATGTCCAAATAATAGCGTTCCACCGACGTTGCCATCATTATCTAGCGTGAATCGGGGTTCAAAATAGGTGATGTCCTGCCCGGGCACTTGTCGAAAGGGAATGAATCCTTCAAACCGCGTAATTCCGTCAAATCCTGCACCAGATGTTGTATATCCAACTCCAACGCGTGGAGAAACTCTCAAATCCGCTGCTGAACCTATTTCACTTGAAGCATCCGTATCAGCATGAGGCGTTGCAGGATTTGTGGATTGGGCGATCGCGCTCCGACTAAGAATCGTGCTAAAAAGAATAGACAACCCTGCTGCAGTTAGGAAAACAGAATTTTTCATTAAAAATGCTCACATTCCTTCAAAAATCCTCCTGAGACTTAGAGTTCCCAGTTTTTGCCGAGGCTATCTAGGAATCAGAGCTAAATTATCTAGATTTATAGCCATTCACAATTGCGCCAAATATAGAAATGGTGGCGTATGCACGCCGCGCACACGCCACCATACTCAACTCAAATGCCCATCACTGTCGCATCGGAATATCGCAAGGCTGACCCCAATTCGGGTCGTCTAGAACATGACGTGACGGTCTGTTAGCGTCTCTGCCTGAACGTCTTCCAGTCGGGCTAGCAATTTAAAGCCATTGCCAGCATTCACCTTAATGAGTGTGTCCTCGCCTCGTTGCATAAATCTTAGATCATCCATTGAACCCACACCCCTAACGCGGCGTAGATCAATGCGATCTTTGATAATTTCAAAGTCAGTGATGATGTCCTTAAAGTCTTTTACCGACTGATAGACAAATTTGTCTCGTCCCTGACCGCCTGTCAGCTCATCTTTTCCAAATCCACCCACGATGAAATCATTACCTCGGCTTCCTCGGATGATGTCTTTGCCTGCTTCACCATAAAGGCGATCGCGCCCTTCAGAACCATTGAGGATGTCATTGCCGTTTCCACCCCACATGCGGTCATTGCCACGACCTCCTTCGAGAATGTCGTCGCCATCTCTGCCCCACATGCGATCATTGCCGCTACCACCATTGAGCGCATCATTGTCGATTCCGCCATCCATACGATCATTGCCGCTGCCGCCATTGAGAGTATCATTTCCGTCATCACCGATTAGGGTGTCGCCACTGCTGCCACCATTGATGAGATCATTGCCACCAAATCCTCGGAGGAAGTCAATGTCACTGAATCCGTTCAGGATATCGTCGCCGTTTGTTCCGCTTACAGTATCTGAGCCTTGTGACCCATTGTTATTTGGATTGGGCAGCTCTTGAAAGTCAGGAATGCCATCCCCATCTGAATCCTGAGGATTCGAGATAGGGGCCGTTTTACTTCCAAAGGCGTTGTCGTTGCTATCAATCGCATCAACAAGTCCATCACCATCGCTATCTGGCCCATCAACACGACCGTCATTGTTGACATCAGGCAGGTTGCCTCCTTTTTCGCGGAGGTCAAAAATCCCGTCGTTGTCACTATCTAAATCGCGATAGTCAGGAATGCCGTCACCCTCTCCATCCGGCACGGATAAAGGTGTTCCACCGAGAGTTGGATCAATGCTATCCGCAACACCATTACCATTTCTATCAACAATGTTGCCGCTACCAATGATGGCATCTTGTTCAGGATCGCTGCCCCCTGCCTCAACTACATCAGGAATGCCATCGTTATCGCTATCCAAATCTTGGAAGTCACGAACACCGTCTCCATCAGTGTCAGCGATTGTGTAGTTGAGAATACCGCTATCGGGTGCGGACTCAACTGCATTAGCCAATCCGTTCGTACCAACTGGGTTGACGAGATCAATTGCCCCATCATTATTGGCATCAAGGGTGGCGATCGCTCTTGAACTTAGCCCACTTTCACGGACATCGAAGATACCGTCGTTGTCAGAGTCGAGATCAAGGGAATCAAGGACACCATCCCCATCAGTGTCCCGATTGGGGTTGCCATTTTCTTCTAGAGCATCAGGAATTCCATCATTGTCATCATCAAGGTCATCGATATCGGCAACACCATCACCATCGGTATCAAAGCGAATGGTAGTTGATGCAATATTGCTACTGTCTTCTCCATCGTTAATGATGACCTGAACAGTGCGATCGCTTCGATCTTTAATGGATGCAGTATTGCTGTAGGCAATGCTGGCGATCGCAGCTTGATAGTTAGCAAGTGATGTACTTCCCGTTAACACCAAACGTCCAGTTAGAGAATCATAAGCTCCGGCGGTAATGCCTGATGGTAACGTGCCGTTGACTAGAAGTTTCTCACTATTTCCGTTTGGACGATTGACTAGGGTTACTGTTGCTGAGTCAATATTGACATCATCGATGTCGGTGATTTTGGGGTCTACATCGGCGATCGCAGTCGTTCTGCCAGGTGTAAAGAGAGTTTGATAGTCATTTCCCAATCTGCCACTGCTGTTATTTCCATCCAAGTCTAAGCTAGGAGGATCGTTAGTCTTTGTAATTGAGAGAGTGGTGGTGACAATATTGCTATCTAATTCTCCGTCGTTGACGATTACTGTGACAATACGATTGGCTGTATTTGGATTAGTTGACGTGTTGTTGTAGACAATTTGGGCGATCGCACTTTGATAATCTGCCAGGGAGGCTGATCCAGTTAGCGTAATCTGCCCTGTTGAAGAATTATAGGTGCTGGCGATAATGCCTGCTGGCAACATTCCTGAAACCGAAAGGCCTTCAATCAATCCATCAGGGCGATTGGTCAAAGTAATTATTGCTGATTCGATGGTGGTATCATCAACGTCAATGATGGCTGCATCACGATCGGCAATTGCAACTAGATTTCCTCCTTCAATGAAGCCTGTGAGATAGTTTGATCCCAGTGTTCCGCTACTATCATTACCGTCTAGGTCTAGAACAGGCGAATCGTTAACTGGGTTAACGGTGACCGTGACGGTGGCAGTTTCTTCCACGCCACCAGAGGTGACGGTGTAGGTGAAGCTATCCGTGCCGTTGAAGTCGGCATTAGGTGTGTACTTGACTGTGCCATCAGGATTGATGATGACAGTCCCGTTAGCTCCATCTGTGACATCAGTAAC
>DBGGTD010000072.1:0-3108 GCA_051162585.1 Elainellaceae cyanobacterium | reverse complement strand
ATATTTTCTCCGAGGCTCTCAAACCGAATTTGATCGCCAATTAGCAAAAACACAATCGAGTTCACGAAGAACGCGATAAATTCCCAAAACTCCGACACAATCAACCGAGTCCGGGGGTTCATGCCGATACGCGAGCCAAAATTACCGAGAATGAGCCCCACCGTCACCACTGAGATGACCCCTGAGCCACCCAGATCTTCGGCGATGATATAGGTTCCGTAGGCAGCGATCAGGGTGAGGGATTGTTCAACGGTGGGCAGGTTAAATCGTTGCGTCAAAAACGAAATGCCAAAGCCAACCAGGGCACCAATTCCAGTGCCGATGCCGACGAATGCCAGAAACCGGGCGATCGCCACAGGCACCGTTAAATCATCACTGCCCAGGCTAACCTCCAGCAACAGCGTAAATGCTACCACCGCTACGCCATCGTTAAATAAGCTTTCGCCTTCCATTAAAACGGTGAGGCGCTTGCTGACCCCCAGCTCTCGGAACAGAGCAATGACGGATACTGGGTCAGTCGCAGACAGGCTTGCTCCTATGAGCAGCGCAGTTGCAAGAGACAGCCCGGCGAGGGCTTGGAGCCCAAAGGCAATCCCCGTCACTGAAATAACGACACCCACAATGGCATATAAACCAATAGGCGCAAAGTTTTGCCTGAGCTTCGACCATTCCAAATTCCATCCGGCTTCAAACAGCAAAGGAGGGAGAAAAATCAGCAGAATGAGTTCCGGGGAAAGGGTCACAATTCTCACGTTGAGGATCGCTAGCCCTAGCCCGACAATCACCAGCAGCAAGGTGTACGGAATTTGACGAAACCAGCTCAGTGTTCGTGACAGAGTTGCCACGCTCAAAGAAACGCAGATAACTAACAGAAACTGTGCAAGCTTAGCTTCGATCGCTTCACCAGCTAAGTCGGTGGCAAAAAATAGAGTGTGTAGCATTGCTGCTGTCATATTCCACTGCAATTAACAATTGAGTTTCGCGTGTGAGTTTTGCATACTATGGCCCCACGGGCTCAGGTTTGTGTGGTGAGCCCCCGCGGCGCGGGGGCTCACCACATGTTCAACGTCCTAACGCGAGAGCGTACGGCTATAGCAAACCCTAGAGACAACTCGATGATTCGCCTCTATCAGGGTATTACATCTGTTTGCAGATCTGGATTGTCAGTCTATATATTTCACGGTCTTTTTTTATGGTCCTTTCTGCTGGATAGCGAGCGTATTACGCTCCCAGAACACGCCATCGGAGAACCCCTGAATGTCGGACTCAGATTCTGCAATCTCTAATCTCCGTTCAGCTAACAAGCTATAGTCTTCATCCAGTTCAATACCTAGATACTTGCGTCCGAGCTTCTTAGCAACCACCGAGGTTGTGCCACTCCCAAGAAACGGATCTAGAACAAAGTCACCCAAATTCGTACTTGCTAATACCAATTTTGCAATCAGCTTTTCACTCTTTTGAGTCGGATGATCGGTATTTTCTGGCATTGACCAAAATGGAATCGTAATATCAGTCCAAATGTTTGACGGATGGGTATCCCGAAAATTGCCCTTCTCTGTCATTTCCCAGTCTTTAGGGGTCCCGTCTCCATTTCTATAAGGCGCAATGACTCGTCTCCGAGTCTTCACATCATTGACATTAAATGTGTAGTCGTCTGACATCGTGCAAAACCAAATGTCTTCACTGGAGTTCTTCCAGTTAGATTTAGCGCCGCGGCCTTTTTCGCGCTCCCAGGTGATCCGATTCTGCACCGTGAAGTGTGATGAGGCGACTGTAAATATTGAGGCGGAGGAAAGCCAGTCACCACAGATATAAATAGAGGCGGTTTGTTTTAATAAGGGTTTTAGAATGCAAACAACGTCATCTAGCCAGGTTGTATATTCATCAACGGTGCGTCTTGCAAATTTACGCCCGTTGAACCGTTTAGTCAGGTTATAAGGCGGATCAAGAACGAGGAGATCCACAAAATTTGGAGGCAATAGTTTAGCGACGTTGAAACAATCACCGTGAACCGTACCTGTGGGTGGAGTTGATAGGGATTTTGACGCTAGATTTTTAAGAATACGAGGCATTAATCTGGCTCTATCCATATTATCCAACGTTAGGGTCCGATTCATAGGAGCGCGTTGCTTCTCTTGGCCAGGTTGAATCGAGCTAGACATTTACATCGTTCTCCATACATAAAGCGCAGCCAGCCGCTCTATCCGCCGCATCCCCGACTAGCATTAGCAAACACTACGCAGCGATCGCCCACCATCACACTACTTATTCGCATTTCTTACCCACTCTCTAACAGCCCGACGCAGTGCCAACCGACCCCGATCGCGGTTTTCCTCCATTAACTTTGGTAACTCTTGAACCTTGAGGTTTGGGAAAACTTGGCTTTGCTCTGCTTCAACATACTGATTTTGCTGAAGCAGATAAATGCTCAACCTACCCTCGTTGTAACACCAAGTTTCAGGAACGCCTAACCGAGCATAAATAGGAAATCGAGCTAGAGACTTACTGGTGATATCAATCTCCAGAGCTAGATCAGGAGGTGGATCATGTTCTAGATTTAGATCTACTCTGCCTCGAACCGCTACTTCATTTTGGAAGTAAAAGCAATTATCGGCCTCGATGCCAGATTCCCTGGCTCGGTGTCGCCATGTTGTTGAGCCATAGCTCTCATAATCTAGATTTAGCTCTTCAGCAATATCTTTAACTGTGTCCCCGATAGTTTCCTTGAAATATTCATGTTCAGGTAATGGAGCCATAATTTCTAACACCCCACTGTCGTAGGTGATGCGGGTGCTGCGGTGGTTTCCTAGCTCCTCCAAGATGGCCTCAAATTCTGTCCAACTCACATCATGGAGCAGTAAACGCTGCCCTGGCGGAACGTCTAGTTGTTGAAGCTGCAAGGTTACCATATGACATAGTCCAGATTGCTAACTCTCGATGTCAAGTACGGTGATGCTCTCATCTTAGACCCTTACTATGATAGGTTCGATCGCCCTGTGTCAAGTGACGAGCGATTGGTAGTTTTCGAGGTGCATCGATTCCTTGCTCAAGTAATATATCCACCAAATTAGGGTGATGTTTCAATTAGTATGAAATTAAATAGTCGAT
>DBGGTD010000071.1:0-3723 GCA_051162585.1 Elainellaceae cyanobacterium | reverse complement strand
ATCTTATGGAGCCGTTTATGTTTTTTGATCATCAGACCCACTACTCTAAGAAAAAGCGGTTTTAGCTCTAATTTTGCAGAGTGTCGGATGTGAATCGGAAATATAAATGTTTGCAGAATTCAATTCTGATCCATTAATCCATTAAAGGATCTTTAGCAATCTAATCTAATCTAATTTATTTCTGATTCATCACAATTTTTGCTTTTTAGTAGGTCATGGGGTTATGGGCAACTATACAGGCTCTCACAAGTCTCATCGTTTGTCCCGTTTGTGGCAAAAGTATGTAGGTCGGTTTGCGATTGGTCTATTAGGAGACATTCCATCCTCCATTGGGCGGCGTCTCCGAAATACGGTGTATCGTCCCTTCTTTGCCGAGTTGGGTACGGGTGTGGTTATTCGACCTGGCGTTGAATTTTTGGGCTTCGATCGAATTAGCATGGGCGATCGCGTCAGTTTGCATCGAGGGGTTCGTCTACGACGAATGGGGCCTCACAGTTGTATCCAAATTGGCGATCGCGTCACCTGTGATAAGGGCGTTGACATCAAGTCTCATGGCAAGGGAGCCATCGAAATTGGTGCGCGCACTTACTTCGGTCCTTACACCTGTCTATCTGGCTCCAAACTAAAAATCGGAAACGATTGTTTGATTGCCTCTCACTGCGGCATTTATGCCAACAACCATAACTTCGGTGATCCAAACCGCAAAATTAACCAACAGGGAAATAGCTATAAAGGTATTTCGATCGAGGAAAATTGCTGGCTAGGAACAGGCGTTAGGGTCGTGGATGGTGTCACGATTGGAACCGGCAGCGTCATTGGTGCTGGAGCTGTCGTGACAAAAAATATTCCGCCCTATTCAATTGCTGTTGGAGTTCCTGCCAAAGTTGTAGGGCAGCGTCAGCCGTCTGAGGCCAAAGATACTGAAGGTACATCCAATTTAACAGACACCTTAGAAAATTCATTCGATCGCTCGACGATCAATGATCCAAATTTTGATTTGACCCTCACCCCTTAGCAACTAGGCACATGTTTACTAATTGTCAATATTGTCTACTTTTTTCAACAAGCCTCTACCTGAGAGGAGAAGCCAAATGGTATTTAAAAAACGACGCCCTAGGGTTTGTATTGCACTCCCTGGAATCAACTATCGCCCTGATGCGACATTGATGGTTTCAAATATTGAACCCCTCCTTCCCTATCTTAAACAAGACTTTGATATCACCCTCGTTTTCCGAAAAGCTGTTACTTCCCCGACGTTTGATTGGCGATATTTAACCATCCTAAACGAGTCTCAATTATCGGATAAAGAGCGTCAATGGATAGAACCCTACTTCATGCCGATGAATATATTTAGCGCATGGAAGTTTAATCAGCTCTTAAATATATTTGCACAGCGTCACGCCTCAACATTTGATGTCGTGATTGAGCGGCAGTGGTCACTAGTTGGAGCATTTTCCAACGCCTTTGAGCGTCACGGTGTTCCCAGCATATTTGTCCTTGAAGCTGAATTTTATAATCGAAACAAGCAGCCTAATCTGTTTAAGGGCTTAATGAAAGCCACTCTAGATCACGTTTTGCCTATTCTCAGGCGACACTGGATCGCCTCTGCCAGCGGGATCATTCTCGAAACCGATCAGATGAAATCCTGCCTGCTTGAACAGCGTCTTCCCATCGCAGATAAATCGGTATGCTCGATTCCTAATGGAATTGATCCCACTGTCTTTTTTCCGCGGGATCAGCAAATATGCCGTGATCAGCTTGGTATTAGTCCGAAAAAAACTATCTTGACGTATGTGGGGTCGTTGCGACGATTCATTCAAGAACCAGGCCCTCTTATCGAAGCATTAGGTATCGTTGGCTCTGATAATGTTGAGCTTCATGTGATTGGAGATGGTACGAAGCGTCATGAACTAGAAGCGATCGCCCAACGGTATTCTGCTCCGGTCATCTTCCACGGTAGACTCTCGCAGCGACAAGCAGCAATATATATTGGCGCATCTGATTTGTGTGTCGCCCCCTATAACAAGTCTCTATTTCAAGATGGGGTCTTTACATCTGCCAGCTTAAAGGTCTGCGAATATCTGGCCTGTGCACGCCCCGTACTCTCTATTCCCTGCGATCGCATGCAACACCTGCTAGATGGCGGGACGTATGGCTTCATGATAGAAAACCAAACCGAACACTACGTTGATTTCTTTAAACAACTGCCGAGTCGTGCCGCGTTAGCAGTAATAGCAGATCAACTATCTGAAGATTTAGAGCATTTGGTCTTAGCAGAAAAAAATATTGTGCTTACCTGGCAAGAAATTGCAGAGATGTACAAAGAGATGATTTGGAATACATTATTCGCGACTAAACACTCTGAGCAGTTAGAGGCATCCTCTAATTCCAAGAACTTAGTTGAGGCATCCTGACCATGAACGATTACGCATCACCAACAGGGACATTGCATCCTCGTATTTCCGTAGCTGTTTGCACCTATAACCGTGCAGACCGCCTAATTTTTACGCTTGATGCATTGGCAGAGCAGTCTGTTTCTCTAGAGACATTTGAAATCCTTGTGATTGATAATCACTCTACTGACAATACGGCAGAGATTTGCAAAACCTATCAAAAGCGATTGGCTAACTTACGGTACGTTTACGAACCTTTACAGGGCTTATCAAAAGCTAGAAACACGGCGCTCCTGCACGCTAGAGCAGACTATATTGCCTATTTAGATGACGACGCAATTCCCTGTGAAAACTGGGTTGAAGCCATTTTAGACGCATTTGAAACGACCTTGCCCAAGCCCATTTGCGTCGGTGGTCCTATTTATCCACTTTGGGATGTTGCAAAACCCGATTGGATGCCCCAAAAGACCTTCTACCTATTCAGCATTGTTGACTACCAGTGTCGATCTCGGTGGCTCAAGCTTCCTAAATACCCCTTTGGGGCTAACATGTCCTTCCAACGGTCTGCACTCCTTCAAATTGGCGGTTTTATCGAATGTTTGGGCAGAGAAGGACAAAGCTTGCGGTCAGGTGAAGAATACTTGGTGTATCGACTTCTGATCGAGCAGGGCAGAGGGCTTCTCTATTATGAACCGCAAGCCTCTGTCCAGCATTGGATTCCTGAAGCCCGCATGAATTTGAACTGGATGGTACGACGCAGCTATTGGCAAGGGCGATCGTCAGCATTAACCAGTTGTCTTCTAGGAAAACCACTCGTCTGGGAATGGAAACATATCATCGGCGGATTGGTTCGGCATGGACGACCGTTTATTCAGATGTGGATATTACTCAAATCGCTTCCTAATCCCCAGTTGCGAGTAATAGCCCTCATCAAGACTATGCAAAGCATTGGATATCTACATGAAGTCTGGTTGCGAACTCTTTCGTGGAATACCTTAAATCATCCGCTTAATCCAGCCAATGTGCTGTTCAACAGCATTCAATCGCCTGCAATAGAAACCGGAAAATAGACGGTTTGAACTAATTTGTTGGCTTTAACTCGATAGGTTCGACACATCGAACCAACCATTTTCAAATCATTTGTCTATTTCATCCTGGAGTTGATATGAAAAAGCCTGTCATTGCTATCGGATTAGATGCTGCCGATCCGGTACTTCTTGAGAATTGGATGGCTCAAGGATATCTCAAAAATCTCAACCGCTTGCGATCGCAAGGAACCTACTGTCGTCTCGATAACATCGAATACTACAAAGCAGAAACACCCTGGACA
>DBGGTD010000070.1:0-8070 GCA_051162585.1 Elainellaceae cyanobacterium | reverse complement strand
GCCGCGGGGGCTCTACACACAAACCTGAGTCCGTAGGACTATAAAATTGGGCATTGCTGATCTGACGGATGAATTTCATAGGGATTCTCGTCCACGAATCATACCTATACTCAGCGATGCCCGAAATTGAGCCCCCTTATTATTGCGTAGCAACTAGCGTAATATCGGCATATTGCCACGCGTCTTCAAACTGCCGTTGCACCGTTTCTGCCTCACCAGATTTGCCTTGAACGCGAAGACTTTGCGCTAATCCATAGAGTGACCAGCCGTTATTGGCATAGATGGCTAAGTCTTCGCGATAGGCTTGCTCAGCCTCAGCCGGACGCCCCGCCTTGAGCAAAACTGCGCCCAGATTTCGCCGCACCGGTGATGACCACGCAGCGGGTTCGTCGTAGTTGAGACGATCTTCTAGCTCAACGCCGCGCTGAAAATAGGCGATCGCCTGGTCATAGTCGCCTTGGCTCACAGCAATTTCACCAGCCAGTACTTCGGAGGCAATGTTGAGCAGATGAACGGTGGTGTTGATATCCCAAATGGTAACGCCATCTAGGTCGGGGGAACTGGCGATCGCCGTGAGAGCTGTCAATTCTTGCTGAGCTTGGTTGACCTGCCCCTTGGCAGCAAAGGCCATCCCGCGAGCATAGTGCCATACCCCCTTGGGGTAAACCAAATCTGCCGCAGGAGCGGGTTCTGCAAGAATCTCATCCCACAGGCTGAACTGCACCATCGTATAGAGTGGAATCATATAGTAGTGCTGTAACGTGCCGTAGCCCGTCTGCCGCATTAGGTCTTGATCGGCCATGTGCGAGGTCTGATAAGCCGACTCCATAGCGACCTCTTTCTGCCCTGCCATGATCGCCGCAAAGTTGAGGAAATGATGGTTGTGAGGCATGTAAGCAGCCGGATACAGCCCCTGAGCATGGCACTGGGTCACATACTCTTGATCGGCGGCAGCGGCCACTTGGTTGGCGACAACAGCATCATGGTAGCGCCCGACCCGAATGTAAATATGCGACGGCATATGCACCAAATGTCCGGCGCCAGGTGCTAAGTCTCCTAAGCGGTCGGCAGCTTCGATGCCCAATTCGGGTCTTTCTTTCTCGACCGCATGAATATAAAAGTGGAGGGCACCAATATGATCGGGGTATTTCTCGATCGTAGATTCTAGGGTGTTGAGTACTTCAACGGTGTCAGGCTTAGCCTCCCCGTCATCCGTCCAGTAGTCCCAGGGCATGGTATCCATCAATGCTTCGGCAAATAGGGTCTGCGCATCTGCATCATCGGGATAGCGCTGTGCCACGTCGCGCATGGCATTGGTATAGGCTAAATCGAGCCCAGAGCGGTCATCGACCGGAGCGGCCACATATCTTTCTACCATTGCCCCAATATAGGCTTGCTCTCGCTCGGTGGCGTAGTCTTTGAGGGCGATCGCCTGCTGAATGGCCTCATATGCTGTAGGCACATCGTCAGCCTCCATTGCTGCGTTGATGTTTGGCCCTAACGAGTATGCTAACCCCCAATAGCACATGGCGCAGGTCGAATCATGGCGAGCCGCTTCACGGAATGACCGCGCTGCCTCTGCATGATTAAAGCCATAGGCAAGAATCATGCCCTGATTGAAAAAGTGCTGGGTTAGGATATTGTTAGTTGAAATGGGAAACTGATAGTCGCCTAGATTGTTCAGTAGAGGGGCGATCGCGCCTGTTCTGGTTTCAGATGAAATCGGTTCTGTGTCTTGAGAATGGACTGGATTTGCAAAAAGTATGGAACTGCTGGTAATTCCCAACGTTGCTAGGACAGTAACTAGAAACAAAGCAGAATACTTGTAGTTGAACGTCATGATAAACTCCTGTAAACTATTAATCACATCTGGAGCATAAATAAACCTGAATCGCTTATCGTCGTTCTCTTTGTACCCACTGTTGGACAGAGGGACGTTGCCACTGAAACTCTGCGTAGTGCTTGAGCGTCTCTGGTACTTCATCACCATTCAGAACCAGCCGATTTAGCATCAGGGCCAGATCGGTATCCGCAATGCACCATTCATCAAACAGATTTGGGCGTTTGCTGTTTAGCAAGCTATCAGCCACACGGATTAACTTTGCCAGTGCTACACGACCAGATTCTGACAACGGGGCGGCGGTTGGCTTGAAGAAGATTACCTCAGTGGTTCGTTCCTCTCGGATAGGCATTAAATCGCTACGAAGCCACGCCTGAATTTGCCTTGCTCTCCCCCGATCGGCTCTACTTTTAGGAAATACCGATCGATAGTCAGGCGCATGAAACAATTCTTCGAGGTATTCAATGATTGCGGTTGATTCAGAAAGGGAAAAGCCATCATGGTTAAGGGTCGGAACTCTTGCCGTTAGCGAATCGCCGCAGTAAAGGGGAGTTAGGTGTTGGTTGGCATCTAGATCAATCGTTTCAATGTCGAACGGAATTCCCTTTTCAAGAAGTGTTACAAAGACCGACATGGCATAAGGGCTTGAAAATTGCCTGTCAACAAAAAGCTTGAGGTTAACTTTGTTCACAATCACTCCTTCTAAAAAAGTCTCATAGCTGAATCAGTTCCCAATTCCCCCCGGTTTGATGGCCTCATGCATACAGCATGTCTAAACATCGGGAAGAAGTCGGGAAGAATAGAGGGCATCCCACATTTGCAAATTTATCAATGTTTGTAGTGCGGGCATCTTGCCCGTGTTGACAACGCCTCTCCATCAGGAGAAACGGGCCCCCTATGCATCGCTAGAGCGTTGGCGTAGAGACTTACCATAGGCAAACGCCACTATTATCGAGTGGGAGCGGCGGCGGCAGCCGTTCACTCATGGTCTCCACCGGCACCAGAGGGCGATGAAGTCTACACTAAAATCAAAATCATGCCAGATGGCACGAGTCATGCATAAGAGTACGAGGAAGGCAGACTGAGGGAGAGAATACCTTACTCGACGCGCAATTCTCTTTGGATGTTAATCAACGTGCGATCGCCCCGGATTAGCCGATATCGTCCTTGCCAAGTTCCGTGGAATCCTGAATCTGGGCTCCGCTTGCCCGCATAGCTAAACCAGATGCGGTTTGAGTCTTGTAAGGTGGTTTGCTGGTTGGCGATCGCCACTCCACTCGGGTCGATGAGTTGAATCGACTCGACATCACCCGCCAAGACCCCATAGACCTGTGCCCAAAAAATTAAGGCTGAACTCGATGCAAGCAATGTCGAGTCTGCAAACTCACCCTCCCAAAGTTCATCGAGTTCGGGAGGGCGCGGGGCAAATCCGGCGCGAACCAATCCGGTTGGTACGTAGGGTAGGGGCTCTTGCCACAACGGCTGTTTGGATACATTACAGCCATCGCCAGCATTAGGCCCCACAAACGGATCAACAACATCACCCTGATGCCGCACTGTCAAATGGACATGGGGAAACGATGCCAACCCCGATTGCCCCACCATGCCTAAGGTGGTGTCAGCCGTCACCCGATTGCCCGGCTCTACCTCAACACTGCCCTGGCGAAGATGGCAATATTGGGTTTCCCACTCGTCATCATGATCGATGACCACGCCATTGCCACATTCGATGTCTGATACCTCATCCTCCTGAGCGGGTGTTTCAATTCGGCGATCGGGAATGCCATCCCGAACTCTCGAAACAGTCCCCTCGGCGACCGCTTTTACCGGAACGCCCGCTGCCATCACGCGCTCATCAGGAATCGCGAAGTCAGTACCCTGATGACCGTCATAGGTCATTCGACCGCAGCCAACGTCAACTGCGTCGGGGCTGGGATCACGGTCTGGATAGAGCAACACGAAACAATCTTCGCCTAAATCACAGTCAATCGGCAAGCCAATTGTAAATGAGGATTGACTAGCGTTGATCCCGGTTTCACAGCCAATGGCGATCGCCAATCCCAAAATAAGCAAAAAAATTGCTCTGACCATGAGGGCTGACCCCAGCATTTAGCATTTCAGCAAACTAGAGAAGCATATCAGCCTTGAGGCTGAGCGCCTTGCAACTCACATTCCTCGTTGCGAGCCGTGCGCGTTGCTGCAAGTAAGGTTTCAATCACAACACAGCGTTTGGTATCTGAACCTGGAGGGGCTTCGATTGTAATCGTCACTGGGAGGTTAGGAGATTCCCTGATATCTAGACCACCTGTTGGGTCGAAGACAAGCTCGATGGCTAGGTTGTTATCATCATCGACTTCTGCAAGTGATGTTCCGTCTGCATCAACGGCACTTAGAGCAATCATGCCCTCTTTAAAGTCTCCCTCTCCCAACTCCGTAGGAATGCCGTTGTAGCCGATCGATGGCGGTGAATCAGGATTAGCAATAGGATCTTGAGCTGGATCGGGATACAGAGATACCGTTCTGTCCTGCTTAACGCGCTTGGCATCGGCTTGAGCAGTACGTAGCGCTTGAAGAATCTGATCAGACGCTCGGTTAACGCGCTGACGGTTTGCAAATGTCAACCAGCCTGGAGCTACGATCGCCATCAGGATACCGATGATTGCAACTACAATCAATCCTTCCAATAGCGTAAAACCAGCCGTTGGAGAACCGGGATATTGTCGCCTCATCATACTGCGCTCCAAATTCAAGGATAATTTGAGAATTAAACGTTAACCGCCCCGTGTTTCAGAACAGGGAACTGTGACCAGAAACAAAATGGGAATCACAGCGGCTCTGTCTACCCACTATTCTATTGAAAACTCTGCGGGTTTTTTCCTAGAATGCCACGGCTTAAAACCGTCGTTTCCAAAGCAGGAAGGAAACCATTTTGACTAACCGCACCCGATCGCCCACTTGCATTTCCTTGCAAATAAATAATCACTTCCTGATTCCATGCAGCAGGGGAGGCAGGCGGCTCGTCAATGCACGCATAGAAGCTTCTGACCGGATCCGCTCCAAGCGTCAGCGGATCGCTCGGACTAACTACATAGTTACGGACATCTTGTGCCCCGACAACCACGCTATTGGTTGGGCACGCGGATGCGCCTGAACCTCTGGCAAATCCAGCGCTCTCCGCCCCAGAACCATCGTCTACAAAGTCAACCAGCGTATCGGCAGGCTGATTAAACTCAGGGGCTGTGCCTACCAAGGGCCAACCATTGAAATCTGCCCTACCGTTATCTGGATCAACTGGGCTGACATAGCTTGGATTGCGGTTTGGAGTTCCTGTGGCACCATCTAGGTCAAACTCGGTCATCGCAGATCGAATAATACGAGCAGGCCCATCCCATACCTCGTTAGCATCTGGACGCGCCAGTGAATATACCACAAGCGAATAGGAATGACCGGCTTCGCACGTAACTCCAGTGAGAACCGCATTAGTTGGGTCGGTTGCACACAAGTCAATCACCGAATCTGGAAACCGCTGCTGTTTCCAGAAGGCAAGCACCGGGGCAACCTCGTTGGGCAACTCAGCAGCAGGCAGATAGCCTAACATCGACCGGGGCGGATCGCCTGGATTAATGACGGGAAGCAACGTCGCATCCGTGTAAATATAAACAGCCTGCTGAATCTCGTTTGCCATAAAATCTAAGGCAAGCTGAAGTTCTCGCTGGGTTTCGTCCCGCGTTGACTCGCTTTTGTCGGCTTGCAGAAGCTCAGTCACAAGGTATAGCAGCCCTGAAACGATGCCGCCCGCAATCAGCACAGACACTAGCAATTCAATCAGAGTAAAACCCCGCTGGCGATGAGCCGTTTGACGACGACGCATAAACGCTCTTGATAACGAGAAGGATGGTGCCATAGCCCTAATTCTGTGATGACGTTCTATATCTTTGAAACTTTGAAACCCAATTTAGCCCAGTCGGATGAAACACGTTCAAGTACCCATGTCATAACACACGCTTAATTGCATTGGTCATGATACTGACAGAGCGAAAATTCGGTATCTCCCCAGGTAATCTGAGCATATTGCACGGCCAACGGGCGCTCGCGCTGATTGCCTTCTCCAGAGGTGAATTTTAAGGAGGTCGGCACAACGCTTCCCGTATCGGGATCCCGATATAAATTGCCCAGATTGTCTCCGGCGTTTCGGGCATAAACCCTCACACCTACTTTGAATTCGGTAGGTCGATTGGTACCATTTGCCGTTTCCTGGGTAGACGTCACACCATCAGTTCGGAAAAACTGCATCAAAAAGTCACCCTCGCAATCGCCATCCACATCGATGGGAAGCAGAGTCGTAGGAGGAACCTGAGCACCGTCGTATAGATCTGCACAGTTTGTATTAACCGACTTGATCTGATTGGCGATCGCATCAGGAAGCGCATAGGTCTGTACCCCTGCTGTATTTGCTGGACCAACGGCTGGCAAAGCAGCTGGATAATGCCGAGACTGCTCAGCTAGGGTGCGAATACGATCAACCTCTCCTTGGGAAATTTGGAGAGCCTGCTCAGAACGCTGGTTCTGCAGTCGAGTTGCGGTCGCCAAAAACAGCGGCGGGGTGATCAGTGCACCCGTGATTGCGATGACGACAATCGACACAATACATTCCAGCAGGGTCAAACCTGTTTCAGACGAACCTATCCGAGATGTCTGAGACTGGGATATTTCGCTCATCTGTAGCAGATGGCGTACGATTGGGTGATTTGGAACCAAACGTTTCATTGGTGGTGTTATCTCCTAGCCGCTAATTGGGACATGTTGCACCGGGAATAGCGGCACAAAGCTGACTGATATAGGGGTCATCTGCCTGGGGTTCGCTATAGAACTCACTCCGCAGCGCATTAGGGTCAGTAAATCGTCGGGCAATCGGGCTGGCTGGCGCGTATTGAAGCCCGACATCATATCCCCAGAGTCGTTCAGGCGCACCGTAGAAGTTGTTGATAGCACCTGACCCTGCACCCGCTACAGGGGCGCTTCCCACTTCCCAGGCATCTTGGTCAAATGGCGCCGTTGCGGCATTGCTGAAGTTGAGCTGGAAGAACGAACCCGACATAATCATCGGTTCATTGATATCGTCTTCATTGGGCCAATCTTCGAGGAATCGGGGGAAGTTATGCAACCCACCATACGACTGGTCAGCACGAGATGGAACGATACCGCTGATGATGATGGAGTTGATTCGAGTCTTACTGGCAACGGTTAAAGGTCTGACTTCGTCAAAGGCGAAGTACGTGCTGGCATACTCAGCGCCGTCCGCTTGAATTGGATTGCCGTTGGGGGTTATGGCAATCGGGGACTCTGGATCAAATGGATTTTCGCGTTGCCAAAGGACAGTTGTTCCATATACGTCGGCATCATCGTTCGGGTCATCCGATGGGCGATTCTGATTCAAGAAGGAGGTGCGATCTTCGTTGTCAACGCAGCCATAAACACTCGTGTCGTAGCCGACATTTGCAACCGTGATATCAGCAGAGGTCCCTGTATTTTCATCTGCCGTCAAAAAACCATCCTGGATACTGCCGTCGCAGAAATCTTTGGACAGAATGGATACCGTGTCAGCCAAAATCTCAGACGGTCGCCATAAGTCAGGTCCTAGTTCGCCTTCGTTGGTGCTGCGTCGAGCAAAATTGATATTTAGGTCGCTGCGGTCATAAAATTCATCGAACGTGTAAACCCGATCGGTCGGCAATTTCTGGGTAAATTCTTCGATGCTACAGCCATCGGCGTTGTTGCATCCCACGGTTTGATGGAGATTGAAGTCGCCGTAGATGTAAACCGCATTATCGGTGATAAACGAAAGCCCGCGACCTTCATCCCCGACACGACCTAGCTGTTCGCCATTGCGGAGGCGGAAGCCATAGGCACGGCGATCCGGATCGGCATGGTAGTCTACCGATTTAGGACTGATCTTATTAGGAGCAAGGGGCGGATCGGTCGATGCGATCGCCGTTACATTGCCCACCTGCATCCGACATGACCCTGTGTTGCCCTCAACATCCGCACGAATCACTGAGTCTTCGTCGCACGGTCCTGCTCCAGTGCTAGGACGAGTAATTGAGTCTTCACGAACCGCGTCTTCCCGGAACGCATAGACTACCCCGCCTCTAGGAAGCCAGGAATTACCGCCAATTGGAGTGTTTTTCAACAGATCTAGGTCGACGTCTATCGCTCGAACCGTCATCATC
>DBGGTD010000069.1:0-3559 GCA_051162585.1 Elainellaceae cyanobacterium | reverse complement strand
GGTTGCGAGCACGGGCGATACGCTTCCAGCGCGTCCTATGAGCTTTCAAGTCAGCGGTCGAGGGTTTGGTCACGGGGTTGGCATGAGTCAGTGGGGCGCGCATCAGATGGCGCAGCACGGCACCAACTATCAACAGATTTTGGGGCACTATTACCAAAACACCACGTTGTCTCAAATTCAAGTGGAATAGTACCTATCGTGACTTAGAGCGATCTTCCAAGAGCCGCTGCCATTCGGAGTCAATTCTGCCTGATTGCTCGGCTTCTTGGGTGATCAGATCGGTTTCAGAGGTATAGATTAGATCGTCTTCAGTGATGACGGTTTCAGCAGCAAACTGATGCGCATAGTCAATTTTGTGCTGGAGGTCTTCGGACGGTCTATCCAAAACACTCGCTCGTTCGAGCCGCTGCTCATTGTGAGCATCGACTTTGCGATTTCGCCACTGAATCCAGGCATATCGAACTAGGGGCACTGTAACGAAGCCAATCCCGTATGCTAATAAAAACCAGTAGATCCCATTGACAAAACCAACCCATCCACCCAGTTGACTAATAAGACCCTCAGCCCTCAAATCGTTGAGCATTGCACCCAAGATTAGGGCACCCACAAAATTGAGCGCGCCTAAGCCAGCTGACAGAAAAAGCTGACCTGAACTAGCATTGCTGAATTTCCAACGAGACTCGCGCAGGTAGTTTGCCGTGGATTTTTTGCCTTGGCGCTCTGCTGTTATCTGGAGAGCAGGGAAGTGATAGATGATATGCCCATCTGGGCTAACTTCTGGACGACCTCCAAACCGCGTCAAGACAGGCAGCATATAGTCTTCATAGTCTTTTTCGTACCCATCGCCAATGTCGTCGAGATAGGGAGCAATCTGCTCGGCGGCGACTGCCCCGCCGTTGTTGCGAATTACCGTGGCGATCGCCCGCCATCGTTTCTCTTCTAAATCGGCGTTAGGATTTCCATCACCAAATAGGAAAGAAAAGACAGATTCTAAGAAATTCATCTCAGAATCATTGGCGCGACGGCGAGTTGGTGTGCGCTGGTGCCGATGCCTGTAATAGTCAGGGCTAAATACCCAGAATAAATCGGGACCAAACCAAAATCTAGGCAAGAATATCATACCCCCGCCAAAGCCATCGTCTCGATCGTTGTCTCCTTGGCGAGAACTTAGATAGATCGTGATCACTGCGATCGTAATAAAGATGACCACAATCGAGATTAACAAGAAGATTCCAAACGAGATGCGGATAATATAGAACAAGACATTCCAAATCCGTTCCCACCAATCTTTGAGGCGAAGCTGCCAAAATTTGTTGCGAAGAACTCCTCGAAAATTGCGTGGAAACTGGTACGCAATCTCTCCTGCCTCTGAAACCTGTAAATGCCCGCCCGCGTCGGCAGCGAGGGAGACTAAGTCTCGTTCTGCTAACTTAATATCGAGCCCTGCCTGAGAGGCAACATCACCCGCAGTCACTCGATAATCTAATGTTTCAACCGCCTTAAAAATCGCGGGATTCAGAGCCATCCATTTCCTCCGTGTCTATACAGAGTCCTATATCTCAGTATATAAGCCTTAGAATTTTTCAGGGAGTGAGGTAAACCGATTTTGGGGTTAGTTCGTTGCTGCTTCGGCAACTAAAGTCACGGCTTCAGCCGCCAGCGTTCGGAGTTTTGTGAGTCAACCAGCCCTCTAATTAACGTTAAGACTACGCGTGAAGAAGCCATTCGCCTCGTATACTAAGGACTGCCACTCAAAATTGCCTACTCTAAGATTGCTTACTCAGGATTGCGTAAAACTTTGGATTCGATATGTTCCTTAATTAGCCCTTAGTTGATGTGAGTTTAGCGTTAAAGTAGTCGATAGAGTGGTCGCCACTAATCTTTGTTTAACCTGCTTTCGTCCATATTGGGTCTACTTTGGAGGCAACCATGCCAAGAACTCAACGAAATGATAATTTCATCGATAAGTCGTTTACCGTTATGGCAGATTTGATATTAAAGATTCTGCCAACCAGCAAAAATTCCAAAGAGGCATTTGCCTATTACCGAGACGGCATGTCTGCACAAGCCGACGGTGAATATGCTGAAGCGATGGACAACTACGTTGAAGCGTTAAATTTGGAAGAAGATCCGTACGATCGCAGCTACATTCTCTACAACATGGGGCTCATTAATACGAGCAACGGGGAGCACGACAAAGCCCTAGAGCGCTACCATGAAGCTCTAGAGTTGAATCCTAGGATGCCCCAAGCGTTAAATAATGTTGCAGTAATTCATCATTATCTAGGTGAGCGAGCAAAAGACGCCGGTAATGTAGAAGAGTCAGATTCTCATTTGGATCAAGCGGCTGAATATTGGCAGCAAGCAATTCGCTTAGCTCCCAATAACTATATCGAGGCGCAAAATTGGCTAAAAACCACAGGTCGCTCCAAAATAGATGCCTTTTTCTAACGTCGTCTTATTTCTCCTGATGGAGAGGTGTTGCCAACGCGGGCAAGATGTCCGCACTCCCATTTCATAAATGATTTAGGATTGCTACATTCTCAAACCTTGGTTCTTCGTTCCTACTTTTTCAAAACTTCACTATGCTCGACCGTGAACAGGTCCAAAAAGTTGCTCATCTAGCTCGTTTAGAACTAACGCCTGAAGAAGAAGCTCAATTTACGACTCAGTTGGGCAGTATCCTAGATTACTTTGAGCAACTTAATGCGCTCGATACCGATACCGTCGCGCCGACTGCTCGCGCGATTGATGTGAGCAATGTTATGCGTACTGATCGGCTTGAAGTGTTGGCTGATCGAGACGAAATTCTAAATTGCGCTCCTGATCGAGATGACGACTTTTTCAAGGTTCCGAAAATTATGAATGACTAGTGGGATTCTGGGCTTTAAGTGCGGATTAAAATTCGCGTCGGGAGAAAATCAAGATAGCGATCGCCAAGAGTAGTACGGTATAAACAATGCCGTAGACTGCATTTCCAAGCAAATCTAGGGGAAGAGGAAACGCTTCGATTCCGTAGACAGCTTGATTTTTATAGTCGAGACGAGACAAGTCAGGCAAAACCAGATATAGGTTTTCAATGACGCGCTGAATGCCTGGATTCTCAGACAGTTCGGCAAGCCTCACTAGGTCTTGACTCAAGTGCCCAACCAGATAAACGGCTAGCGTAAGCAGGGTTGCCAAAATTGAGCTGGTGAAGACGCCAAACAGAATAGCAACTGCGGTCATTAAGGAAAGCTCGATAAACAGATACAGCATTGAGAGCAGAATGCTGTTAACGGGAAATTCAATCTGCTGAGCGCTGAGCGTTCCTATATAGATTAGGGTCATGGCTGCGACCAGGACAATCAGCACGGTCGATAAGCCGATGTGTTTACCGACGATGAATTCGGTTTTGCTAATCGGCTTTGCCACTAAAACATAGACCGTGCGTTTCTCTATTTCTTTATTGACTAACCCCGTCCCAATAAAAACGGCAGTAATCAACCCGGTGATGCCAATGGCTGCAATTCCGACATCTAAAATAATTTTGTTTTCGGCTGACGCAGCGACTTCGGGT
>DBGGTD010000068.1:0-6308 GCA_051162585.1 Elainellaceae cyanobacterium | reverse complement strand
TTGCTGATGTAATCAGGTTAACAAGTCGCTCCCGCCGCTCTTGAGCTGCCATTGAGCGATATGCTTTGAGCAATTTATATTGCCCGGCTTGTAAGTAAGTGACTAACCGCTGCGCAAATGGGTCAGGATCGACATCCCGCAACCCAGACGGCCTATCTTGCAAAAATGACCCCTTTGCCTCTTCAATCTTCGATGCCAATTCTGGTCGATAGATAAGAATACGGTCGAGAAGGATACGAGCCGCTTGACGACTTACACGACGATCAAACGTCCAAATTCCTTCAAACCGTCGAGTTTGATCCATCGCGGAAACATCATTTGGGGCATCAGAGGGTAGATTCTCAGGTCGTTCTCGACACACCAAACATGTTGAGTATTGAGCCCCAATCACAACTAAATGCCATTCTTGGCTCAACTGATCGTCAGGATTGAATGCAACTGTTTCGTAGTGATCTGAGCCGTTGTCAAAGCTTGTTTCCGGTGCAGCCAGCACGTATACCTGAGGAGTCAATTCTGAAATGCGCAGATATCGATGAGCTTCTTGACGATAAAATCGCTCTCGTTGGAAATTAGCAATTACCAATGGCGAATCCGCGACTGCCAAAACCTGATCTTCCATCGCGTGGGAGAGTGCAGTCAGCGACGACTTGAAATAAATCTGAGAGCGTAAGCGGGGCAACTTTCGCAATAGCTCTTCCAGCACGGAAGTGGAGATGCTCATCGATTATCTCTATCAATGCAGTCTGGGCAAAATCCCTACCATAGGACTGGATAATCACCGATCTCCTAGACCAAATTCTCCGCAACAAAGTTTGGGCGTTGAGAAAGGGCGATATTGAAGACTAAAAAGGAGCGCGTGGTTCTAGGCAAATGACTCCCTTAAACCACTATATACGCTCTGGCCTTTAGACAATCAAACAAAAGTTCAAGAGCTTACGGTTTTGAACGCTATCTTTGGCAGGGTCTATTAAATCAGAGAAGCACATTGCATCTCTTAAATTACCAAGTGTTACAAAACTGAAATCCGTGTGGGGTTAAGTAATATTCAGTTTTGGGGTGCTTCTATCCTGTTGACCAAATTTCCCCTTAGTCTTTGCTGTAAAGTGACAGTATGTATGACGATGACGACTTAACCGTATTAGACGATGAGAGCGAGCTAGAAAGTCCGCTCGATCGGCTTGGATCTGTTGACGATGAGGCTGAGGCAGCCAAGCCTGATGCCAGCGAAATGCTGGCATTGCTGAGTTCTTCTGAAAATCAGCAGCGAATGTTGGCAGCCCGTGCCTTCTGTGAGATTGAGGATGCACGAGCGATTCCGAAATTGATTGGGCTGCTCACCGATGCATGCCCTCTGATTCGAGTCAGTGTTGCGTACGGGTTGGGTCGTAATCCTAGTTCTGAAGCGGTTGAGCCTCTCATCGCACAGCTCGCCGCCGATTGGAATGGATATGTTCGCAAAGGAATTGTGTGGGCGCTGGGCAATTGTCGCGATCGCCGCTCGTTAGAACCGCTGACCGACGCTCTGAGAACGGATATCTCTGCGGTGCGGTTATGGGCTGCTAGTTCGCTGGCTCAAATGGCGAGTATTGACTACGCAGCAATTGTCGCAGCAATGCCTTCGCTCATCGAAGCCTTACGCCGAGATCCGGTTGCAGCCGTGCGCAGCAATTGCGCTTGGACAGTAGGGCAACTTTGCCAAGATTTGCCCTCAAATGTGATTTATGCCACTGCCATTGATGCTCTCATTGAGGCGTTTGCGGAAGACGAAGAGGTGGGAGTCCGCGATGATGCGAAAGCTGCTGTCCTTAAGTTAGGCGACCCGCGTGGTCTACAAGTGATTGAGGAAATTGAACAAGACGGTCTTACTCTGATCTAAGAGCCGCATCCAAAAGAAAAGCGTTGCACACGGTCAAAGGGAAGGCTTTCACAATCTTAAGTTACTGACTAACCGATTGCTTCAGGATGGGAATTAAGGTGCTTCCTGAGTAAGCCAATTCTTTGCGGTGCAACGCTTGAACTGGAAGGGAACTTATAGAGTTGCCATAGTGATGATCATACCCTCATTGTCCATAGATAAAAATCACTAATTTGAATCTTTCTTATAGATTCTTGTCTATGGCATCATCCATGACTCAGCCAACCCTCTTCTCTTGGAATCCTTGATGTGGAGGCACTTTAGACGTGCATAGACGGATATGGATTTGCTCATCTGAGCCGCCCCATCTCGTGACAACTTGCCTGGAGACGATCGGGAATTTATAGATTTAAAGCATTAATAACTCCCTTTAGGATAGAATTGCGTCTATAGATGTGATCTAAACTTGTATTTGTAGGAGAGTTGCAGTTGATTCACGCTACCCTACATCAGTTCAAAGTATTTGAGGCAACTGCTCGTCATGGCAGTTTTACTAGAGCAGCAGAAGAGCTGTTCTTAACGCAGCCGACTGTATCCATGCAGGTCAAACAATTGACTAAGTCACTGGGTTTACCGCTTTTTGAGCAGGTTGGAAAGCGTCTGTATCTGACGGATGCCGGTCGAGAGTTATATTCAACCTGCCAGGAAATTTTCGAGCAGCTAGATCAGCTAGAGATGAGGGTCGCTGACCTTAAGGGAATGAAACAGGGGCGACTTCGGTTGGCGGTGATTACAACAGCGAAGTATTTTATTCCGCGCCTGCTGGGGCCATTTTGCCAGCGCTATCCTGGAATCGACGTCTCCCTCATCGTCACCAATCACGAACATGCGATCGACCGCCTAACCAACAATCAGGATGACATCTATGTCATGAGTCAGCTCCCTGAGCATGTTGATGTCAAGGCTCATCCATTTTTGGATAATCCGCTTGTCGTGTTGGCGCCAAAAAATCATCCCCTTGCCCACGAAAAAAATATCTCCCTCGATCGACTTGCGAAAGAGCCCTTTATTATGCGCGAATCGGGCTCGGGAACCCGTCGAGCTGTACAAAAATTGTTTGATGCCAATGGTATCGAAGTTAGAGTTCGCTTAGAACTTGGCAGCAATGAGGCTATTAAGCAAGCGATCGCCGGAGGGTTAGGATTGTCAGTCTTGTCATGCCACACACTCACCCCGGATGGACACGGCGGAGAGCTTACCATTTTAGATGTTCAAGGGTTTCCAATTCAGCGGCAGTGGTATGTGGTTCATCTAGGGGGAAAGCAGCTTTCAGTCGTTGGCAGCACATTCCTTGACTATCTCACAGCAGAGGCAACCCAACTCGCTCATGGCATCATGTCGCTGCAAAAGCAGTTGCTTGCCAAGGTGTAGAGACTGGATCAGGTATTCCTTGTTGATGTCAGAAGATGCGTCTTTTGGCATCGATTTTGGTCTGTATGGCTCTTGGTATGGATCGCTCTCAGCATCAGCTGACTACGATTGAGGGCTCAGTCCGTTAGCGATCAAAATTTAAAAGGCGATCGCCATCTGTCCAACTCGCACAGATGGCGATCGCTACTCAAGGGCTGCGCTGCTTGATTTCTCGACCTTGAACTCAGCAAGGTAAAGCAGCAGTTACCGCACCTAGTTACCTGCGGAACAAGCCTGAACAAACGACTAAACGTCATACACTCGGCATTCAGATGCGTCTGGATTGTCATCACAATATTGCTCAAAATTGCTCTTGGGGCTCTTTTGACGGCGGTGAGAAATTTCTGCCTGCATCTCTTCCACTGTGTCCCAAGCAGTTGCGCACTCTGGCGACTGATCGCCCTGACTGCTGCACACATCGCGGGCTTGCTCAACAGCCTCTTGGAGCTGTTGCTCCATCTGCTCGACACTCATCGTTTTGGATGTGAATGTAGACATATGTTCGTTATCTCCTTTACGTCAGTTTTAACTATTGACAATAGCTAATGACAATAGCTAAGAAATTCAGCCTTTAGACAGACTTATTACCCTTCAGCCTAAGAATAATGGATGTTTGATCCTACCTTAGATCGGTTTAGTAGGGGATTGTAGTGCGGAAAACCCACAAAGGCACGACATAATACAAGTAGCGCGGTTGGAAGATTCTAGCCGTCTGTGATCCCGGCTTCATTTAAAAAAGTATGAAATATCCACAGCGAATTCTCGGCGTCATTATTCTCATCGCTGTCGTCGTGTTGGTCTTCTCTCAAGGACTGGTGCATCTTCTAACTGAATCATGGTGGTTTGATGCAGTTGGATTTGCCGATGTGTTTTGGACGCGGATCAATTGGAAGGTGACCATGTGGGTCGTCACCTTTGTCTTATATGCTGCGTTCCTTGGAGGAAACTACTGGCTAGCGATGCACTTCACTCGAAATCGCGTGTTTCGGGCGCTTTTGGAGAGCGATCGCCTCGGTTCGTCTGTTGAAGATGTTCCTAACTATGTTGCAGCGGGCCTTACAGTTGCTATCTCGTTGCTGGCAGCAGGGGCCGGTGCAGCAGAATGGGAGACAATTCTTAAATTCTTTAATCCGACCGAATTTGGGATAACCGATCCGATTTATCAGCACGATATTGGCTTTTACGTCTTTCAATTGCCATTTTATGAAATTCTTCAAGGGCGATTATTAGCGTTATGTATCTGGGGAATCGTGTTGGCTGCGACGGTCTACGCCCTTAAGGGAGAAATTACCCTGGGTCGAGGCTGGCGCAATATTGTAGTTGGGACTCCCAAAATCCATTTGAGCCTGATCTTGACGGCGATCGCCATTTTGGTGGCCGTTGGGTTTTGGCTAGAACGATATGACCTGCTGTATTCTTCCAGTGGTGTCGTCTACGGGGCGGGCTTTACCGACGTGCATGCCCGACTTCAGTCTTACTGGTTTATGGGGTTTGCAACGCTGGCGTTGATGCTCGTGTTTCTCATTTCTCTATGGCGTAGTGGCTTTGCGTTACCGACGTTTGGGATTGGCATCTATGCCATCGTATTGATTCTCGTGAGCGGAGTCTATCCGTGGTTTCAGCAACAGTTCATCGTGGCACCCAATGAGCTAGAGAAAGAAAGACCCTACATCGTCAACAATATTCAATCTACTCGTGCCGCGTATCGACTCGATACGGTGAGAATGGAAGACTACGCGGTGCAAAACCGGCTTGACCCAGATACCCTCGAAGATAATCAGCTGACACTTAGCAATATTCGCCTGTGGGATTATCGTCCTCTTTTGAGCACCTATCGCCAGCTCCAAGAGATTCGATTGTATTATCGCTTCTTAGATGTGGATGTCGATCGCTACACCATCGATGGCAACTATCAGCAGGTGATGCTGTCTCCCCGAGAATTAGATTATGCTCAATTGCCGTCAGAAGCTCAACGCTGGGTTAATCAGCGGCTGCAATATACTCACGGGTATGGCATTGTGATGAGTCCCGTTAATGAGGTAACTCCAGACGGGCTGCCCGATTTTTATATCCAAGATATTCCCCCCGTGTCGACCGTCGATCTGGAGGTGAGCCAGCCCGGTATCTATTACGGTGAAAAAACCGATAACTACGTCTTTACCAATACAACAATTCCAGAGTTTGATTATCCCCGCAGCGGCGAAAACGCCCAGACTCGCTATGAGGGTGAAGGGGGCGTTCCCATTGGCTCGTTTTTCAAGCAAATCGCCTATGCGTATGACTTGGGCAGCTTAAAACTGCTGATTTCTGATTACCTCACTCGCGACTCTCAGATTCTCTATCATCGGCGTATTCGAGAACGAGTTCAGCAGGTTGCCCCCTTTCTCAAATATGACAATGATCCCTACATCACCACCATTGATGGGCGTTTGAACTGGATTATTGATGCCTATACCGTGAGCGATCGCTATCCCTATTCTGCCCCCGTCAATCAAAGTGACGGAGCCGGAGATCTCCTGCAAGGGCGTAGCGTCTCACAGATTTTGCGAGGTGGAGACAACTACGTCCGCAACTCGGTCAAGGTCGTGATTGACGCATACGACGGCACCATGCAGTTCTTCGTCGTCGATGAAACCGACCCGGTGCTTACGACTTATCAGAAAATCTTCCCCAACTTATTTGCTGCGAACGACACCATCCCGCCTGAAGTTAAAGATCATTTCCGGTATCCGGTTGATTTATTCAAGATTCAGGCACAGATTTATCTGTCGTATCACATGCAAGAGCCTGAGGAGTTTTATAACCGGGAAGATCTGTGGCGATTCCCCACTGAACTCTACGAAGATCAGCAGATTTTGATGCAGCCGTATTACATCATCATGCGCCTGCCTGACGAAACTCAGGAAGAGTTTATGCTGATCTTGCCATTCACCCCTGTTAATAAAGACAACATGATTGCTTGGATGGCAGCGCGATCGGATGG
>DBGGTD010000067.1:0-7419 GCA_051162585.1 Elainellaceae cyanobacterium | reverse complement strand
GGCTTGTAACGATAACCCCTGGAAGGAGATAGTTTTTTTTCTTTGGAACAAGATGACCATTTTTTAGCGTAACAGGCGTGAGATAGTGAGATGTTTTACCGTTTCTCTCAGGTTTGGATCGATAGTTCATTGAGAGTGTTTAGCTATTCATAGTGGATGCAATTTAGGGGCTAATCTAGAGTACTCTATCTAAGTGCTGAGGTTCATCCCCAATCTGCCTGACATATTGACGCATGACTCTATTTCCAATCCGCACTGCCAAGATTATCGCGCCTGACTCGCATATGATCGTCGCATTGAGTACCTTATCGATGTAATTCAGACGACGGCAATTCTTCAGACGGATAGGGGTGAGTGGGGAGAGGATTGGGGGCTGGCTGAGGGGGCCGGGTTGACTCATCTATTTTGTCGCGGTACAGAGTTCTGAGATAGCGCATGGTGGGGCGCTCAATTGCTAATGCCATGACGCTTGCCAGCCCAATCGATACTCCCAGTGCTACGGTGATGCTGAGGTGAGCGTTTAAGGACACCTGAGAGAGAGTGCGAATCACGATGTAGCCAATATTTTGATGAATTAAATAGAGGCTGTAAGAAATTGTGCCCAGAAAAATCAGGGGTTTGACGGCAATGAACCGCAAGTAGCCGTGAATTGCAAAAAACAGTCCGAGGGCAAATCCCATGCAAGCGATTATAGATTCTGCGTGGCTATTCATGGCATGAACTAAAAGCCCTGCCGCAATCAATCCATAGCGCACCGTTGAACCGCCCTTGTTCCAAATTTGGTACAGGGCAATGCCGATGATAAAGAAATGCGCATAGTCCGTTAAAAAAAACGGGCTGATTGGTGCGGGAATAGGGAGCCAATCGCTTTGGATTCTCACCAGATTGATGAGCAGCCAGGCGATCGCCATTGTCTCGATATGTCGCAGCAGCCTAAGCTGATAGAGCAGCACCATGACCAGATAAAAAATCAGCTCGACTTGCAGCGTCCAATAGACGCCATCCACATCGGGAATTCTCATAAACCGCTGAATCATGCTTAGATTAACGATCGCGTCGTTGATGCTCACCTCTCGACCCGGCAACCCCACTAGAGCAACGGTTGTAAATGTCAAGGCGATCGCGACCCAGTAAACTGGATAAAGACGGGCAATGCGTCCTACGACAAAATCTAAGATTCGTTTGGTTCTTTCTAGCGCCAGCAGAATCACGAATCCGCTAATCATGAAAAACATTGGCACCCCATAGCGACCTTGGGGAAAGCTCAACAGCAAGTTGTGGGAATGCCCATAAATTTGGTCGTAGCGCGTGGTGTAGTGATACAAGACAACTCCAAGAGCTGCGAGTCCACGGAGGACATCAAGTTCGTAAATTCGCCGATTAGAGTGTTTTGGTGTGGGCACCCGCATTGCTATTGATTTATGAATGTTTGCTCAAACGACGAGATTTGCCATGTGTGGACGTTTTACCCTCAGCCAATCCGATCAATCCATTGCTGACGTTTTTCAGCTTTCAGAGAATCCACATGTAAAGCCTCGTTACAATATCTCGCCGACGCAGCCTGTTCCTGTTGTGTTCCAGACGACAAATTCTCCGGCGCGAAAATTTACCTACATGCATTGGGGGCTGATTCCGTCTTGGGCCGATGACCCCAAGATCGGGGCTCGAATGATTAATGCGCGAGCCGAAACCGTGACTGAGAAACCGTCATTTCGGACTGCATTTAAGCGACGACGGTGTTTGGTAGCTGCGGATGGCTTTTATGAATGGAAAAAGACGGATGAGGGCAAGCAACCGTTTTATATCCAGCTCGATCATCATCAACCCTTTGGCTTTGCGGGGCTATGGGAACACTGGCAACACGCAGACGGCAGCGAAATTGAGTCGTGTACGATTGTGACAACCGAGCCCAATGAGTTGCTGCGCCCGATTCACAACCGCATGCCCGTGATTCTCAACCCCGACGATTATGACTATTGGCTCAATCCAGAAGTGCAGGATGCAAAATCCTTGCAGCCGCTTTTACGTCCGTATGATGCTCAGCAGATGATCTACTATCCCGTCAGTATGGTGGTTAATAATCCTCAAAATGACAGCCCAGAGTGCATTCGGGCGATCGCCTAGCACATCTATATTGCAATTCCTAGATAAAACACCAGACAATGCTTGCGTCCTTGTTGCACAAAATTTAAGTGATTGTCTGGTTTTCTCATCTGTGGCTCTGGGCACAAACCACCGTGCCAAACCCAAATCTGCCAGCCCCCGAACTGCCTGGAAACGTCCCAGAACTTATCCCCATTCTCATTATTCTGTTGCTGGTTGCTACGGCGGTCGCACTCGTGACCCGGCAATTACGGCTTCCGTATGTCACCGGCTTGGTGCTTGCCGGGTTAGCCGTCACTAAACTCTTACCCCAGCGCATCGGGCTTGATCCGTCGCTGGTACTGAATTTGTTTTTACCGATCCTGGTGTTTGAGGCAGCGATCAACACCGACATTAGCCGCCTCCGCAGTACGGTCAAACCTATCATGCTATTGGCAGGGCCAGGAATCATAGTGGCGTCTGGAGTGACTGCCGTTTTGATCAAAGTTGGCTTGGATTTTGCCTGGGTTCCGGCACTCTTCGCGGGGATTATTCTGGCTATTACGGATACGGTTTCGGTGATTGCCGTGTTTAAGGAAGTCCCGGTTCCATCACGGCTGTCCACCATTGTTGAAGGGGAAAGTTTGTTTAATGATGGCGTCGCTCTCGTCCTCTTTAATCTGGTGGTTCGCGTCTATTCTCAAGGCGAATTTACAGTTCTAAACGGGTTGCAACAGCTTGTTGTGGTGATCGTGGGGGGCGCTGTCTTGGGGCTTGGATTGGGATATTTGACGGTGGGGCTGTTTCGCCAATCTGACGATGCTTTGAGCAGCATTCTTTTGACGGT
The DNA here is from genome assembly GCA_051162585.1 of Elainellaceae cyanobacterium. GTDB lineage: Bacteria > Cyanobacteriota > Cyanobacteriia > CAZCXK01 > CAZCXK01 > DBGGTD01. The sequence continues at coordinate 4,490 of DBGGTD010000067.1, read as the reverse complement.
GGCAGTGGCGCTAGGCGCGTTCCAAATTGGTCAATTTTTTGGGGTGTCGGGGGCGGTTGCGGTCGTGGTGGCAGGATTGGTGATTGGTAATATTGGCTTATCCCGCGAATCGTCAGCCTCGACACGCATTACCCTGCTCAGCTTCTGGGAATATGCCAGCTTTAGTGTGAATACGTTCATTTTTTTGCTGATTGGCTTAGAGGTGAATCTCACGACCTTTGGGGCTACGCTGCCGTCAGTACTGCTTGCCGTGGTGATTTATCAGGCGGGGCGAATGCTCTCGGTCTATCCATTGCTAGCATTACTGCGATTTTTCGATCGCCCGATTCCGTTCAAATGGCAGCATGTGCTGTTTCTGGGTAATGTGAAAGGCTCTCTCTCGATGGCGCTAGCGTTGAGCATTCCGCTGGCATTGCCGGAGCGAGACACGGTGGTTGCGCTGGTGTTTGGAGCAGTGCTGGTGTCTCTTGTGGGACAAGGATTAAGTTTGCCGTGGCTCGTGAAGCGGCTGAGGCTGTCGAAATTCTCTAGCGTGCGTCAGCAGATGGAGGCATTGCAGCTTCAGCTGATTGCGTCTAAAGCGGCTCAGGAAGAACTAGACAGTCTTCTGAATTCGGGCGTTTTGCCCAAGGCTATTTATGAAGAAATGCGAGCTGCCTATCAAGCCCGCATTGCCTCATCCGAGCGGACTCTGCGAGAACTCTACAACCAGCGATCGCCCGATTTGTCTATCCACGGTGATGACATTAAGCTGGATGCGATTCGACGACGGCTCTTACTGGCTGAAAAAGTTGCACTGAACGATGCTCTGCGCAAACGGATTTTATCGGAGGATGTTGTGCAAGCCTATATCGGAGAGATTAATACACGACTTCTAAGGTTGGAAGATGACTAGTACACAGTCCTACGAAATCAATCAGCTGATGAACCAGATCGGGCTTGGTCACAACTAAAATGGTTGAGCCTTCTTCCAAGACCGTGCTGCCGTTTGGAATAATCAAATCCCGGTGGGGGTGACACTGATAGCCAATAATCAGCGAACCGGCTGGAAATCGAGGATCTTGAGCGATTTGGGCAACGGTGCTTCCGGCAATGTAGCAGTCACCAGGAACAGGCAGCTTAAGAACTTCTACCTGTCCTTGCTCAAAGTGCATCATCGATTCGACTTCTGGATACTCAATCGCGTTTGCCATTGTGGTGACAGCCAGATCGATGGAACTGATCACATGACTTGCGCCCGCAATCCGATAGGGTTCGGCAAAGTCGCGCTCACTCATACGAACAACAATCTGAGGAACGCCATAATGCTTTGAAAGCGTTACGAGTGCCAGATTGAGCGCATCGCTGCTAAGGGTTGCGACCACGGCATCGGCTTTGCGAATTCCGGCTTCCAGTAAAACCGTTGTGCTAACTGCGCTGCCTTCAAACGCCATCACGCCAATTTTTTCACGGGCATATTGACAGGCTACCGGGTCAGAATCAACCACGGCAACGGTATGCTCCATGTCTAGAAGTCGATGAGCTAACCGAAGCCCCATCATCCCTGCTCCGCCGAGGATTACATACATGACTGACCTCTTCCGTGATGCTCAATGTTAATGGTTGTTACGACCCGAGTCTAGCAAGTTCGATCGCATAAATGGGTAATTCTAAAACCGTTCCAAACACTCTATTGAAGCAAATACGTCAGTGGCGACAGGCGATCGCCACTCAGATTGCCACGCAACACCCACAGATTTGTTTGCACGAATGCGATCAGGCCGCTCGGCATTTGATTCTCTGCATCGTGAGTGAGCGACTTTGCCACCAGATTGGACTGCTTTCAACACCAGTTGGCGATCGCCCCCCCGCAAAACACCGATCAAACTATAATCTAAAATCGCTACGAGAGCAGTTGCAGTCGTTGAATGCCCAGTGGGGCTGCTTGATTCCAGAGATGTGGCTTTCTGCCAACCCATACGATGCTGATATCAGCATTTACGAGGTGATTCGCCCATATTCAGACTTAGATGACCTTGCTAGTCACCTGTCTGTTGGATTGTTGGGTCAAGCGTATGAACAACTCATGGACAGTCGGGTCGTAAGTCTGACACATCCTTCGACGGGAACCAAGCATAAGTCGATGACGTGCCCATCGGGTCGCAAGTCGGGCGGAGTGTATTACACCCCGGAGGCGATCGCCACTGGTATGGTTCAAGACGCTCTAATCTGTTGGCTTGAGCATCAAGTACCCGGTTTTTCTAGATCTCCCCGCATTCTTGATCCAGCCTGCGGCGGCGGCATATTTCTCACGACGGCGTATCAATATTTGCTCGATTGGCATCTCCAGCACTATCTCTCTGGTTTGGAGTCAGACTCACTCGGATTCACTGGGAGCAATCCCATGCCCATTCAGCCCGATGCGAATGGGCGCTGGCAGCTTACCTTTGCAGAGCGATCGCGCATTTTGTCAGACTGTATCTTTGGCGTCGATATTGATGCTGAGGCGATCGCCATCACTCGTACCGGCTTACTGCTGCAATTGCTTCAAAATTGTCCCAATCCTCAGCCGCATGGGCTGCCTGATTTGAGCCAAAATCTTCGCTGCGGCAATGTTCTCATCGATCGTGAGCCAGCCTCCCCACCTCATCCTACTTTCCAAACCAGCCATTTCGATATTGTTATCGGCAACCCCCCCTATATTGACTCGGAGTGGATGACACAACATCTCCCAGATTGGCGGATTTACTGCGCGACTCGCTACCAATCAGCAGTTGGCAACTGGGATGTGTTTTGCGTGTTCATCGAGAAGGCGTTGGAGCTGTGTAAGCCTGGCGGATTTCACAGCTTTATTGTGCCGAATAAGCTAGCCTCGGCAGACTATGCGGCTCCTGTGCGATCGCTCTTAACTCGCGACAATCAGCTCATCAAACTTCGAGATTATGCTCATGTCCCCGTATTTTCAGTGGCGGTCTATCCGCTGGTATATCTTGTCCGGTGTGGTAGGGCAGATGACGCACCTCCCGTTCGCTACGAACGCATGCAGGACTTGACTCGGCCTCAGCAGGTGCGGCTGCTTGACTACCAAAATCATGTGGCGATGCCGCATCGTCCTTGGTTATTGAGTGTTAGCGCAAGACAGTTCAATCTAATTAACCGATTGCAGGAGAAATTTCCACGGCTGCGACAGGTTGCCCAGGTTTGGGGAGCCGCTACGGTTTCAGAAGCGTATGCACTCCAGGCGATCATTCGAGACTCTGCATCATTGCAATCGGGAGATTTAATGCTGATCAACAGCGGTACAGTCGATCGCTACCGTTCGCTGTGGGGCATGAAGCGGATGCGCTATCTCGGGGAAATGTATCAGCATCCCATCATTCCTCATGCGCGGGTTGAATCGCTTCCTAAAAAACGCTATCAGCAAGCCACGCACCCCAAACTGATCGTTGCAGGCATGACGCGGCGCTTGGAATGTTCGGTAGATATGAATGGCCGCATTTTAGCCGGAAAATCCACCTCGATTATTGTGCCCAACGACGGGGCTGTGTCGCTGCTATATCTGCTGGGATTGCTCAATAGCCAGCTCATTCATTTCTATTTTTCCCAAACCTTTCGTGGAAACTGCTTGAATGGTGGCTATCTCAGGATTGGCCCTCCACAGCTTCAAACAATTCCGATTAGTTGGACGGATTCTAATGACTCAACACCGGATCAGTCTGGGCGACTGATTGCCCTGGTCAACCAAATGCTTTCAGCCCAACAGAATAAATACTCTGAACCTGATAGCGCTGATTGGCTGCAATTGATGCAATCATTGGATGCCCAAATTGATCAAATCGTCTATGAGATTTATGGATTGAGCGATCGCGAGATTCAAGACATTATCGATTGGAGTCACCTCTCATCGAAACAGACCTAACAGAGCAAAGGTTTGTCCGGAGCGATCAGTTATTGCATACTAAAATGACCCGTATTTACCTGAGAATGCGATGAATATAGACCGACGACTTGATGCTCTTGACGAACGCCTGCTTCGATTAACCGAGATTTTCCAAGAAGGACAACGAGAATCTGAGCAGAGACGACGCGACTTTGAACAACAAATACAAGAGCACTATCGCCAAACGCGCGAGTCAAGTCAGGCGATCGCTCGCCAGTTCGAGATGTTGATCCACCAGATTGGCGTATTTACTGAAGGACTCACCGAAATTCGTTTGACCGCCGAAAGACAGGAGCGAAATATCGATCGCCTCGTTGGTATTGTCGAAACGCTCGTTCAGCCGCCAAGCCATTGAAACCTATGCCAACTGGTTTTCTGCCGAGGGCGCCACGATTGAACAAAACCCTGCTAATTTCTCTAAAATCTTTCCCAATCTTTCCGACAGTGAGTTTGAATGGCTGAATAACTGAAGTGAGGAGAAGGGAATGAGCCAATCTGTCGTCATGCGACAGGGCTTAGACAGATATAGCCGTACGCTCTCGCGTTAGGACGTTAAACGTGTGGTGAGCCC
>DBGGTD010000066.1:0-12968 GCA_051162585.1 Elainellaceae cyanobacterium | reverse complement strand
ACCTTGATCTGCCACCCATTGTTCAAATGCCCGGAAGAAGTTTGCTCCTAGTCCCTGTCCCCGCTGTTCTGGTAGGGTTGATTCTTTATCGAGAGAAAAGTATATTACTGTATCCGAGTTGAGGCTTGAACCCCATGGCAGTAACAACCCTAATTGAGCAACTCAAGACCATTCCCGACTGGCGACGTGGCCGACAAGTCCAGTATCCGCTGTGGCTGATGCTCTTGACGAGTCTACTAGGAGTGATGAGTGGCTATAGTAGTTTAAGAGGACTGGCCGATTTCATGGCGCGCCACCAGCAGAGCATCGCTGAACTGTTTGGCCTCAATCAAGCCAAGTTGCCCAAGTACTCGACTATCCGCCGCATGACTCGCGAAGTGGATAGCCAGCGTGTTAGCCAGGTCTTCCACCGTTGGGCTCAGCAAGACGCTCTGCCTCCTGAAGCCGCGATGGCGGTGGACGGCAAAGCACTCGGTTCAACGTTGCACGACTGCTATGGCAAGCATCAAGACTTTGTCACTGTCGTCAGTGCGTGCCTGCAGCAGTATGGCTGGGTGGTGGCGCAGGAGAGCGTCCACAACAGCGAGGAAAGTGAGATCGTCAGCGTGCGTCGGTTGATTGAGCACCTTGAGGTCAACGGCGCGTGGTACACCCTGGATGCATTGCACTGTCAAAAAAACCGTAGCTGCCATTGTTGAGAGCGGCAACGATTACTGCATTGGGCTCAAGGCGAATCAGAAGAATTTGCTGAAGCAAGCGCAGCAATGCGCTCAGCAGCAAGTGCCGAGGAGTCGTGACTACGCCGTCCTCGACACCTCGCAAGGTCGCTTCGTTGAGCGCAACGTCGAAGTGTTTGAGGCACCCGTGCCCCTGGCTGCAACCTGGCCTGGTTTGGCCGCTTTCGTCAAAGTCGAGCGTTCCGGTCTGCGCGACGGCACCTACTTTGAGCGGCAAAGTTGGTTCATCATGAGTCGAGTCATTCCCGCTCAGCAAGCAGCCCAATTGATTCGCGGGCATCGCGCGTCGGTAGAAAATCAATTGCACTGGGTTAAAGACGTGGTCTACCGCGAGGATGACTCACTGATTCAAGCCGCTAAGCCCGCCACATTGATGGCACTATGGCGTTCTTGGGCCATCTCAGCCTTTCGCAAGGCTGGACACACTTCTATCACCAAAGCGATTCGGCTATTTAGCCACGATTTGGTTCAATTGATTTCCTTCCTCTAGAGAATTATCCCTACCCGGCGCGGGGGCTAGTAGCATTAGCCCCAACCACCAAGTTTGCGGATCAGGATAACCTTGCACACCTATGATCGTACCAACAAGGCGATCACAATCGTCCACCAGTCCAAAGGCATGAACATCATCTGGGGTTTTGCCATCGGGGACATCTGTAAACTCCTCGGCAGCAGCTATGGCCTCAGCCGCTGCGCCGCTAGTCATCATAAAGAATTCCGCACACTGATCAAACAGGGTTTGCAGTTGGACCGCATCATTGGGCGATAGAGGTTTGATGCCATAGCCCGGATTGTGGATAGTCAAAACTGGGAGGGTAGACATGGCTATACGTCAGGTGACTCATCAGATTAGTCATCAATGCTAGCAAGTTGAGAATATGTGTAATGTAGTCAAGAAGATTCTGACAAAGTAAGCAAGCTAACCCAGCGTTGGGACGGACGGCCTGAAAATTTGAATGTTGCAATCAAACTTTTCTGCCGCCGCACAACTCGACCGTTATGCCGCAAGGCAATTGATGAGAGGGTACTACAGTGATAGTTGCAAAACTTTCTGCTCGTTTAATATTTATCGTAGTTGGATCTGCACTTATTTCAGAAGGCGTAGTGCTTTGCTTAGTCTTTACTGACAATGAATTTCGTGCGTCTTTCGGTTTATTCTCAATCGCTGGAGCAATTTTATTAGCAGTAGTGTATGTGAAAGAAAATTGGTAGCAGGTGATAGCGATCGCCAAGACTTCTTTCATGTGGATTAACATGGATTTAGGGGTTTATGGGTATGGCTTTGTCATCCGGTGAGCAAGCAATGATTATCCGTACAGCGCGTGGACTGACGATCGCAGGTACACGAATCACTCTCTACGATGTGATGGACTACGTGACGGAACAATATCCGCCCAAGTTTATCCGGGGACTATTTGATCTTACAGAGGAACAAATTAATGCCGCCTTATCCTACATTGAGTCAAATCGTGCCGAGGTAGAAGCTGAGTATCATCAAGTTCTCACAGAAGCCGAGGAACTCCGGCAGTACTACGAAGAGCAAAATCGTGAGTTAGTTGCCCGAATAGCGGCACAGCCTCCTAAACCTGGAACCGAAGCCGCTTGGGAAAAACTTCGAGCAGCTAAGGCGAAGCATAATTCCAACGTATGATTTTTCTGATTGATCACAATCTCAAAGGTCATGCCCTAGTTTTCTTTGGAGCGATTGCTAGTCAAGGCTGGCTTGATATTGTCCCTATTCAGTTTGTCACGTTTTTAGAAATGGAGCTTATCGATCAACAGCGATGATAGAGTTGTTTGGCGCTTGGCTCAGGAAAACCAGATGATCTGCTTACAGCCAACCGCAGCATGAAAGAGAAAGATTCTCTGGAGCAAGTGATGCGTGAAGAGAGTACTTCAGAATCGTTGCCTGTAGTCACGATTGGTAATGCAGATCGCCTACTAAGCGACTCAGGATATCGAGGTCGGTGTGTTGAAGGTCTAATTGAAATTGTGCTCGATATTGATAGCTATCGAGGTGCGAGGCGATTCTTCATCCCGTAGTGTGCCTAAACCCTAAACAATTGCAGTAGTTTCGGTAGAAAGCGCTGCATAACGTTTCCGCTGCACCGGAATGAATATAATTATCGGTGGGATGCAGAGGTTGTCTGCATCCGGTGAGCGGAAACGGTATTCTCAGAACTTTGGGCGACCGATATTCTCAGGACAGGGCGATCGCCATTGTCAGGACATGGGCGATCGCGCTTTAAATAATAATGAGGTTGAACTGCTCTTGAAAAACACATCGTGACCGAAACTCAGATTGAAATTTGCGTTGACGATGAAGAGGCTGAACTTGACGCTGCGCCGAGATTGGATCGGTGGCTGGCGGAGCGGCTGCCCAATTTGTCGCGAGCCAGAATCCAGAAGTTGGTTGAGCAAGGGCACGTTTGGCTAAATGGGGAACTTTGCCAACGCAAGAAGCAGGTTGTGCAGGTGGGCGATCGCATTCAAATTGACATTCCTGACGCTCGTCCTCTCGATCTTCAACCCGAAACCATTCCCCTCGATATTCTCTATGAAGATGATCAGCTTCTAATCCTCAATAAGCCTGTCGGCATGGTGGTTCATCCGGCTCCTGGGCATCCAACCGGGACATTGGTTCATGCGCTACTCGCATATTGTCCTGATTTATCAGGCATTGGAGGAGTCCAGCGACCGGGCATCGTCCACCGACTCGATAAAGACACCAGCGGGGCGATCGCCATTGCGAAAACCGACCGCGCCCACCACAGTTTGCAGGCTCAACTCAAAGCCAAAACCGCCCGACGCGATTATTTAGCCGTGGTCTATGGTGCGCCCGCCTCATCTCAAGGAACAATTGATGCCCCGATTGGGCGACATCCTGGCGATCGCAAAAAGATGGGCATCGTCTCAGAAGACCGGGGCGGACGACGAGCCATCACCCACTGGCGCGTCAGCGAGCGGTTAGGAAACTACACCCTTATGCACTATCAGCTCGAAACGGGACGCACCCATCAAATTCGGGTTCATAGTGCCCACATCGGACATCCCATCGTTGGCGATCCGGTGTATGGGGCTAGGCGATCGGTGGGAGTGAATCTTCCAGGTCAAGCGCTTCACGCATGGAAACTGAGCCTCCAACATCCCACAACAGGAGATTGGATTGAGGCGATCGCCCCTCTTCCCAATAGTTTTACGACGCTGGTGCGGATTTTGCGTCAACGGGCGTTGTCTTAGTTTGGCGCAAGGTAGCGGATAGTGAAGTGAAGTGAAGTGTGCGTTAGGACTCCTCGAGTAACTGGAGCAATGCAATGGCAGGTATTTATGCCTTCCGCCTTCTGCCCTCTGCCTTCCGCCCTCTGCCCTCTGCCTTCTGCCTTCTGTCCTCTGCCTTCTGCCTTCTGCCCTCTGCCTTCTGCCTTTTACCTCCTCACCCCTGGCATCTTGACAACAGAACATGGCAAAATTTGAGATAACGTTTAGGTAACTTAACTCGTCGGCTGTCCTAATCTGAACAATCCTTCATGACTGCAACGATTCCTACCCTGCCAAGTCAATACGACCCCTCTATCACTGAAGCCAAGTGGCAAGCCTATTGGGAGGATCATGAAGTCTTCAAGGCGAACCCCAATCATGGGGGCGAACCGTATTGCGTGGTGATTCCACCGCCCAATGTGACGGGTAGCCTGCACATGGGACATGCCTTTGAAAACACCCTCATTGACGTGTTGGTGCGCTATCACCGGATGCGCGGTCGCAATACGCTGTGGCTTCCCGGAACTGATCATGCCAGCATTGCGGTTCAGACCATTCTTGAACGGCAACTCCGAGCCGAGGGCACCGATCGTTACGAGATTGGGCGAGATGCATTTCTCGAACGCGCCTGGACATGGAAAGAAGAGTCGGGTGGCACGATTGTTGGGCAGTTGCGTCGTCTGGGCGTTTCGGTCGACTGGACTCGCGAACGCTTCACGATGGATGACGGGCTGTCTGAGGCGGTGATTGAAGCCTTTATGCGCCTCTACAATGAAGGTCTAATCTATCGCGGCAATTATATGGTGAACTGGTGCCCTGCTAGCCAGTCTGCCGTGTCTGATTTGGAAGTCGAGAATAAAGAGATAGATGGGCATCTCTGGCATTTTCGATATCCGTTTATCGATGGCTCCGGATATGTCGAAGTTGCTACGACTCGTCCTGAAACCATGCCGGGAGATACAGCGGTTGCTGTGAACCCTAAAGACACGCGATATAAGCATTTGATTGGCAAGACGGTGCGGCTTCCAATTATGCATCGAGAAATTCCGGTGATTGCTGATGAGTATGTTGATCCGGAGTTTGGGTCGGGCTGTGTCAAGATCACGCCCGGTCATGATCCGAACGACTTTGAGATGGGCAAGCGTCACAATCTGCCCATGATCAATATTTTGAATAAAGACGGCACGCTCAATGACAATGCCGGTCCCTTTGCAGGGCAAGACCGCTTCGAGGCTCGCAAGAATGTCGTGAAGCGGCTCGACGATGAGGGATTCTTGGTGCGAATCGAAGATCATCATCATGCAGTGCCCTACAGCGATCGCGGCAAAGTCCCGGTTGAGCCGCTGCTCTCAACTCAGTGGTTTGTCAGAATCGAATCCTTGGCAAGTCGCGCTCTCAAATTTTTAGAAGATCAGCAAGAGCCCATCTTTATCCCCGAGCGGTGGACAAAAGTCTATCGGGATTGGCTCATGAGCCTCAAAGACTGGTGTATTTCGCGGCAGCTTTGGTGGGGGCACCAAATTCCGGCCTGGTATGCGGTCAGTGAAACGGGTGGCGAGATCACCGACGAGACTCCTTTCATCGTGGCGACGAACGAAACAGAGGCGATCGCCCAAGCCAAGCTCAAATATGGCGACGATGTTCAGCTTGAGCAAGACCCCGACGTTCTCGACACCTGGTTTTCGTCAGGATTGTGGCCTTTCTCAACCATGGGATGGCCCCAGCGCACGAAGGATTTAGACACCTACTATCCAACTACCACGTTGGTTACGGGCTTTGACATTATCTTCTTCTGGGTTGCCCGCATGACGATGCTAGCCGGGCATTTTACCGGGCAGATGCCGTTCAAGACCGTTTACATCCACGGGCTGGTGCGCGACGAGAACAACAAAAAAATGTCGAAATCGGCGAATAACGGCATCGATCCGCTGCTGCTGATCAACAAATATGGAACCGATGCCCTCCGCTACACCCTCGTGAAAGAAGTCGCTGGAGCCGGACAAGACATTCGCCTCGAATACAACCGCAAAACAGACGAATCAGCATCGGTCGAAGCGTCACGCAACTTCACAAATAAATTGTGGAACGCCGCACGGTTTGTGATGCTCAACCTAGACGGCAAAACGCCTACTCAGTTGGGGCAACCCGACCGAGAGAGTCTAGACCTGAGCGATCGCTGGATTTTGTCGCGGTTTTATCAGGTTGTTCACAAAAGCATCGACCACATCGATAATTTTGGTTTGGGTGAATCAGCAAAAGAGCTGTACGAATTCATCTGGGGGGATTTCTGTGATTGGTACATCGAGTTAGTCAAATCTCGGCTCAACCAAGATATCCCGTCTCGGAGCGCTGCCCAGCAGACCCTAGCCTTCGTGCTCGACGGCATTCTTAAACTGCTGCATCCGCTGATGCCCCATATTACTGAAGAAATTTGGCACACGCTCAACCAAATTAGCGACGATCGGGTGCTGGCATTACAGTCCTATCCAGAACCGAATCCGGCATGGGTCGATCAGCCCCTTGAGCAAAAATTTGATTTAATCATCGGCGCGATTCGCACAATTCGCAATTTACGAGCCGAGGCCGATATTAAACCTTCGATGAAGATTTCTGCCGTACTACAAAGTGAGAGCGATCGCGAACGACAAATTTTAACGGCGGCGCAATCCTACATCCAAGATATCGCCCGGGTTGACGACCTTACCATCGCAACGACAGCGCCCCAACAAAAAATGTTTGCAGGAGTTGTGGGCACCGTTCAAATCCTAATTCCTCTTGAAGGAGTAGTGGATGTAGAGGCATTACGGGCTAAGCTAGAAAAAGATCTGGGTAAAGTTGAATTGGAAATCAAATCATTGGGTGGTCGCCTTGGCAATGTTAACTTTGTCAATAAGGCACCTGAAGAAGTTGTCCAGGGTGCAAGAGAGGCTCTAGCAGAAGCTCAGAAGCAGGCTGAGATTCTGCAAAATCGACTAGAGCAGCTCTAATACGTATTGCTAACGTCCCTTTTTCTGTAAACTGAGAGATTTAATACGCCGTCTTGGGGAGGTGTCTGCTGATATCTTTACAGAATCGAGACATCTCTCATTAAATCTCTCACAAGAGATAGGGATATACTAGCTCACAAAGCTCGGCTACCCCTTCGTCAACATGTTCTATCTGGCCAAGGTGAAGAAAAAAGAGTTTGCAGGCAAGACAATGCTTCAGTTGCTTGCCCAGCAAAAATCTGATCATTTTTGGGGGATTTCTCCTGACGATGAGAGCATTCTGCCTGTAGATGTTGATGACTACGGTGAAGGGAATCTAGTTCTAGTAGAGCTATCAGACTCTCGCGACGTTATTGCCATTCAGGACGCAACACCCTGGATACTTGAGCTGGTTGAGAGCTATCTAGCCAGTGGAATCACGCCCGATTTGCTTCACCATGAGGCAGAACGGGTCGAGCAGTGGCGGCAGTCGCTGACGTTGCAAAGTCAAGAAGTGGCTCGGAGAGCGTTGGAAATTGAGGCGCGCCGCGACCAAATTCAAGAATTAGAGAAAAACCTAAAACAAGAACGGAAACAGCTTGAGCTGAATGCGATAGAAATTGAGGAACGCTATGCCGAAATGCAGGAGATCGATCGCAAGCTCCAGCAAGAGCGGCAACGTCTCGAACTGATAGAGACTCGCCTAAAGGCTGGTCTCAAGGCCAACGGCTCCCCTACCTAAACAGATTCACAACGTCGACAGTTCCGAGGAAGATCTTGGTGCCATGTCCCTACTATGCCATGACCATCCCGCCATCTATATTTAAGACCTGTCCAGTTATGTAAGCAGCAGCAGGGTCGGCTGCAAGAAATCGAACGGCTCCCGCAACTTCATCGGGGGTGCCAAACCGATTGAGAGGAATAAATTTGAGAATATCGTCAGCTTTGATATCGTGAGTCATATCCGTCGCGATAAACCCAGGAGCCACTGCATTGGCAGTAATGCCTCGGCTCGCTAACTCTTTGGCAGTCGCTTTCGTTAATCCAATCACCCCAGCCTTGGCGGCACTATAGTTGGCTTGTCCGGCATTGCCCATCAGCCCAACCACCGACGAAATATTGATAATGCGCCCCGACCGCTGTTTCAGCATAATCTTGCTGACGGCCTGAGTGCAGAGAAATACTCCGGTGAGATTTAGGTTAATCACGGCTTGCCAATCGTCTAATTTCATTCGCAGCATCAGCGTATCGCGGGTGATGCCCGCATTGTTGACCAATACGTCGATGCGTCCCCATTTTTCCATCACGGCGGTTGTGAGGGCTGTGACCTGGTCTGCTTGAGAAACGTCAGCCTGGAGGGCGATCGCCTGTCCGCCCATACTAGAGATTTCAGCGACTAGCTCATCTGCCGCTTGGCTCGAACTCGCGTAATTTACACCAACGTTTGCCCCTTCGTTTGCCAAAGCAAAGGCGATCGCCCGTCCGATACCGCGAGATGCCCCGGTGACCAACGCGACCTGATCGGTTAGTCGTCGAGCGTCTGAAGATGTTGTCATGCCCTCCACCTCTCTCAAAACATGCGTCAAAAAATTTGCTCAATCATTTTAATATAAACCTACGGGCTCAGATTTGTGTTTAGAACCCGCGCGGCGCGCGGGTTCTAAACAAATTCAGCGTCCTAACGCGAGAGCGCAAGGCCATACCATTCAGGAACGAGGAGAAAAGGCAGATATACGAGAGCGACACATGAATTGGCATCAGTCTGCTCCCTGGAATCTATAAAGATGCAGCTTAAGAGATGCAGCTTATTGAGCCCACCGCAAACTCTATAGCACGGTCATGAAGACCTAGATGAGAACATGCCAATATCCATCTCTAAATAATTCTGACATTAAGCAATCCGATCATTCTCAACCTATCCAGAAAATGCTGGACTACGATCGAGCTAACCCTACTCAAATTAGACTCTATCAATGGCGACAAAGAAAAAATTCGGAAGTTTTCAAGAATTGCTGAACGGAGCAGAACGCCCGGTCTTAGTTGATTTTTATGCGATGTGGTGTGGGCCGTGTCAAATGATGGCGCCCATCTTAGAGCAGGTCAATTCTCAGATGAAGGATAGACTGCAAGTCGTCAAAATTGACACAGAGAAATACCCCCAGCTATCGAGTCAGTATCATATTCATGCCTTGCCGACCCTGGTGCTATTCAAAGACGGGCAGGAAATCGATCGAGTCGAGGGGGTGATGCCTGCAGATCGACTGGTTCAGTATTTACAAGCCCGTATTTAAATCTCCTGCTACATCACTCTATTACGTCAGTCATTTCACACCATCATCGACTGATTAGGGTCTATTCCAATGAATCAACGCAGCGGGAAACTTCACTGTACAATCATTCCGTTGAGGTAAATTGGCGCCATCTAAACCTTCATGAGCAGCACACTTGCTGAATTTCTGACGGATCAACAGATTAGATATGTCCGTATTCTTTGGTGCGACAACGCTAACGTCATTCGAGGGAAGGCGTTTCACGGGGCATTTCTAAATGAGCACGAAACACACGGCATTGGTATTTCAGCCGCTCAGCAAGCTATCCCGGTCATGTATGATGCGGTAGTCCCTGACAGCGGGCTAAGTCCAGTGGGTGAGGTGTGGCTGGTTCCCGATTGGTCAACCCTCAATCCTCTGCCGTATACTCCCAGACATGCCCGCGTCATTGGAGACATGTTTAAGGAGGGAGAACCGTGGGCACTTTGCCCCCGCATCTTTTTGCGTCGCATGATTGCAGCCGCGGAAGATATGGATTTGCAGATTATGGCGGCGTTTGAGAACGAATTTTATCTGCTGCGATCGCCCGACGACCTTACCCCATCCGACAACACCGTCTTTGCCTCCACGCTGGGCATGGATATCAATCATGCCGTGATTGATGACATCACAGATGCGCTCATTGCCCAAAGCATTCCGGTTGAGCGCTACTATGCTGAATCTGGGCCGGGGCAGCACGAAATCGCGATTCGCTATACTCAAGCACTTCAAGCTGCCGATCGCCAAATTGCGTTTCGAGAAACTGTACACGGTGTGGCTCTGCGTCATGGGCTGCGGGCATCATTTTTACCCAAACTGTTTGAAAATCATGCCGGGAATGGGTGCCACCTGCACCTGAGCATTTGGCGAGAAGGGGTCAACTTAATTCCCGATCCTCGGGAGGGGCGATCGCTCTCTCCGATTACGAGCGCATTTCTCGCAGGCATTTTAGACCACCTCCCGGCACTGATGGCACTGACCACCCCTAGCCCTAATTCATATCGCCGTCTCAAGCCCCACTTTTGGAGCGGAGCGTTTCGCTGTTGGGGATTCGATAACCGTGAGGCGGCTATTAGAGTTCCTAATAACCCATCGGCTCCTAGCCCGACTCATGTTGAGCTAAAAACTATTGATGCCTCGGCAAATCCTTATCTGGCGCTTGGTGTGGTCATTGCGGCTGGGCTTGATGGCATTCAGCGCAATCTGTCATTGGCTGACCCCATAGATTGCGATCCGGGATATCTCTCTGAATCAGAACGGCGCGATCGCCAGATTACTCGACTTCCCGAAAATTTAAGCGAGGCGATCGCCCAGTTATCTCAAAATTCAGTCCTGTTGGATGCATTGGGCGCCGATCTTGCACAAGCGTTTCTTGCCGTCCGCAAGGCAGAATGGGAGGCGTTAAAAGACATGCCCCTCGAAGACGAAGCCACCCTTTTGTTAGAGCGCTACTGATGGGCGATAGTGGCGATAGTATTTGAATACTTTGATGAGTTGTAATGTCTAATTCTCAATCGCTGTTGACCTTGGCAAAACAGCTTGCTGGAGAATTTGCCAATAAAGAGCAATCCCTTGAGCAGCCGTCATGGTTTGTAAACCTACGGCTGTGGCATCGTCCGCTACCAATTCGCATTCATGGGCACATTGCCATCTTTGCTGAGCAAGCAAACGCGATGCAGCCAGAGCAGGCATATCGACAACGCGTATTGATGTTGCAAGAAAATTTGGCGGTCGGTCAGCTCCAAGCTCAGTATTTTGCGCTTAAAGACCCTGGGCATTTTAGGGGCGCAGGTTTAGTTCCGAGCCGCTTATCTGCCTTGAGTGAAGCAGATTTGGTTCATTTACCCGGATGTCTCCTCGACATTCGTCAGCAGGGAAACACGTTCATAGGCGAGATGCAACCGAGTTCCGCGTGCCGCTTTCAGTATGATGGCAAGATTGGTCAGGTTGTGTTGGGGTTTGAGGTGAGTCCAGGCAAATTTCTGAGCTACGATCGCGGCGTCGATCCCGATACTGGAAAATCCCTCTGGGGGGCACTGATGGGCCCGTATGAATTCACCAAATGCCAGGATTTTTCAGAGGATTTAGCGTAAAGTCTATCTCCCTATGGATTATTCCGCTGGGGGAAATCGACTAGGCTATCGATTGGCCGATGGTCTTATTTCACTTCTCTATAGCAATCCCAGATGGGTTGTGAGCGGTGAGGCGGGCGCCGCCCGCCTCACCGCTCAAACACAATTCACAAGCGATTTAGGATCGCTATATATTGCCTGATGAACCTCAAGGAGAAATTTGATTTACCCGTTACCTTCTGGATAGTCGCCCTGATTGCGTTTATCAATTCGGTCGGCTTTACGATTGTTATTCCAACGCTGTATCCCTACGCAAAAGAATTTGGGCTGAGCGACTTTCAAGCAAGTTTGCTGACAACGTCTTACGCGATTTCTCAATTTATTGGCACGCCGATTCTTGGGAAATTGAGCGATCGCCTGGGTCGCAAACCCCTCTTGATCATCAGCTTATTGGGTACGGTTGCGGCCAATCTAGTTGCCAGTTGGACGCCGGTTGCGTGGCTGCTATTTGCGGCGCGAGTCGTGGATGGTCTTACCGGAGGTAATACCTCAATTGCTAAAGCCGTAATTAGCGATACAACTCATCCTCAACGGCGCTCCAAAGCCTTTGGGGTCTTTAGTGCGACCTTTCGCCTGGGCTTTGTTGCCGGTCCAGCATTGAGCTATTTTGCCCAGCAGTTGCCGCCGTTTCCTGGGGTTTCATCGCTGGGGATGAGCTTTTTTGTAGCATCTGTGATTGCGGCGATCGCCATGCTGCTCACCCTCTTCCTATTACCCGAAACCCTCAAGCAGGAGGAAGAATTTCAGCTAAGCTGGCGCGACTTTGGATTTGGCAAAATTGCTAAATCTGCTACTCGCCCCAAGGTCGGTCGTATCTTTGTCTTGACCTTCTTTAGCGGCTTTACGTTTACCCTCTTCACCTTCGCATTTCAGCCATTTTTCTTAAATGTTCTCAACCAAGATGCACAAACCCTGGCAGTTATCTTTGCCATGATTGGCATCATCGGATTTGTGACCCAGGTCTTTGCAATGGATCCTTTAACTGAGCGATTTAACGTGGTCAATATTTTGTCAACGGCCTTGCTCGGACGCGGAATCCTGTTTCTGCTGATTCCTGCATTTCCCAATCCGACAGCCTTCTTTATCATTCTTGCGGTCTTTGGCGTGGTCAACTCATATCCTCTGCCCCTCACAAACTCTATCCTCTCGTTGAGCAGCAGCGAACGTGAGCAGGGTGAAGTCTTAGGCATTAACACCTCATATCTGAGCATCTCGAATGCAATCGGTCCGGCTACATCGGGGCTATTAGTCACCCTTGGATATGGCATCCCGTTTTGGGTTGCGGGTGGGCTGACCATCCTGACTGCATGGTTTGCGATGACTCTCAAATCGAGGCTGGATCTTGAAGGGGAGCAGGCTTAAATCATGCCTGATGCGGGTGACAATCAAACGGTTTCCCAAATTTTGAGGGCGCCATCCCAGCTTCCGCTGACTAACCGCTGATTGTGAGATGCGGCATTGGTGACCTGGGCAAAGGCGATCGCCCAGACCCATCCCAAATGTCCTTCGAGACTCTCTTGGCACTGATAGGTCTCAACATCCCACACTCGAATCGTCTTATCGCTG